>DAOQQF010000001.1:0-74468 GCA_035333525.1 Candidatus Absconditabacterales bacterium
CTTTCATCGCCTGAGGGGAAATTCAATGGATTCTTGCTAAGTCCTGATTTTTGGTAGGGGTTCAGTCCCATTCATACATATACCGAGTATCAATAAAGAAATCTTGGATCGCTTTATTGAGTTCATCAATGTGTCTACGGTCGGACATATCAATCTTAATCGTTGATTCGATCTTGATATTTTGGAAAATATAGGAGAGGATGACATCGCTTTCTTGGATACCAAAAGAGATCTTTCATTTGGTGTACAGTGATTGGAGATTCTTTTCATGGATATATCTGAGGAGATGTTGAAATGCATCTTTGTACATTTTGTAGTGAGTTTTATACTCACTGACAGGTTTCCTTCATCTTTTTTGATTCATTGCAGATTGTTTTTCTCATAACTAAAAAGAGTGCCATGAATCTGGGAGATTGAAAATATCTCCTGAATTTCACAAGCACTCTTTTTCGTTGGAATATTTATATATAATCTTTCTTTTTTTGCAATGCAAAGTTGGGATAAAATGCCTCGTTTCTTGTCAAATTGGAAATTTGAATTATAATATGTAATTGTTTTAATTCTTAATTAAAAAACAACATGTTAGAAAATTCAAAGACTAGGGCTAGTGAAGAGTCCGATCCTTCTTTATCGAAAAAAAAAGACTAATCTCTCCTCAGAGAGCTAGGTTTTTTTTATGATCTACCTGAGCTCATCTGAGTGATGAACAGATAGAAAAGTTATCGTTATTTGCCGAACACATTTGAAGGTTACTTGTAGACTTATTCTTGGCTTGAAAATTGGGATAAGAATAGTTATACAAAAAAAGGTATAGTTTGGGAGAACTAGACCTTTAACCAATAAATGTGTTTTTTTTATTTTTTTACCTTTAACCAATACAAGATGTATAAACAAAAGATCTTCCAAAACAAGAGCAACGATGTCTCTAAGAAAGTGGCACTGATTTATTGTCGTGTCTCTTCAAAAAAACAACAAGTAGAACAATTTTGACTAGAAACACAGGAAGTTGTGTGTAAAGAACGATGTGAAAGGAATGGTGTAGAAGCATTTAAAATTATCAAAGATTGATGAATTTCTTGATGAACCTTTGAAAGAGATTGATTTGATGAGGTTCTTGAAATCTTATCAAAACAAACCAAAAGATTAGAAAAACGAGAAAAACTCAACAAAAAAAGAAAACATTGAGAACCTCGTCCTGTTGAATCATTAAAAGATGAGAGAACAGGAACACCTTTTATTACCCATTTCGTTTGTGTAGATGGATCAAGAATCTCAAGAAATGATGACATGGCTGAGACACTTTTCATGACAAACAAAATTAGACAATCAGGGGCAGAGATTGTCTATGTTATGTATCCTGTAGATTACAACAGTAGTGCTTGAATGCTCCAGGAGAATATTCTCTATGCTTTCTCAGCCTTTGAAAGGAGAAACACAAGATGTAAAACACAAAACGGAATGAGATCAAGAATGATTGATTGATACCGACCATTCTGAACTCCACCTGTTTGATATCTTAGAGAGAAAGATTGAAAAAAAAGTGTTATTGTTATTAATCCGATTAAATGACCAGTTCTTAAAGAGGCATTGGAGATGTATGCTAATGGTATGCTTCCTAGTGAATCTGCTGTTTTCAAATATCTCAAAGACAAATGAGTAAAAAGTAACAGTAAAAACAATACGAAATGAGAATTGTATAAAACTATTGTTGAAGATATATTCACTGAAACAAGATTGTATTTCATGGCTGGTTATATTTTTTATCCACCACGATGAATAAATGAATTAATCCCTGCAAAACATGAAGCACTGATTGATATGGATACTGTCAAAAAAATATTTCATAGAATGAAAGGAAGTCCATGGATTGGAAAAACTTATACAAAAGAAAATCCTGATTTTCCACTCAGAGATTTTATTTATTGCTGACATTGTAAAAGCAAACTAACTTGATATCGAGCAAAAGGTCGTAGTCAAAAATATCCATATTATGGATGTGCAAACAAGAGAGATACTAAAAGATTTCAAGTAAATCGTGACATTATGCATGAACAATTTGATGATCTGCTTTCAAGAAGCACAGTCAACGAAGATGTACGAAATTTGATAGAGGAGACGATTATAATTTTATGGGAGCATAGAAAAGAACATGATGCATTAATGAAACAAGATAGAATAAAATCACTAGAAGAGGTGTCGGACAAAATGAAAAGAATCCGTACAGCTATGTTAACAACTACTAATTCACATCTTATTCAAGAGCTAGAATGAGAATGGGAGTTAACTCGTCAAGAAAAAGAAAATATTGAAAAAGACATAGAAAATGAAAAAAGACTCTCCGAAGAAGAGCTCAAAGAATTACTGGTTCAAGCAAAAAGGATTTATATGTGACCCAAAATGGTTTGGGAATTGTCGAATGTAGAGTTAAAAAAGGTCTTAGTGAATCTTCTCTTTGGTGACAAGTTGTTCTATGACAAAGAAAAGTGATTTCGAACCGCCTGAAACACCTTATACGATGCCGTCTTATCCGCTATCCAGGGTAACGATTTTTTAGACCAAAGCAAAAACAAAAAATAAACCAACTTCGAACCGGTTTTTCCCAGTCCCCAAGCGGTTTATCTCTATGTAATAATTCAAAAGTTCACTTATGGTACCGAGAACAGGACTCGAACCTGCACACCATAGGGCACTGCGTTCTAAGCGCAGCATGTCTACCAGTTCCATCATCTCGGCAAATAACTTATGAAGCATCTAATAATTTTTTGATCATCAAATACAAGATTTAATCAAACATCCTTTTCAATACTCATGGTACAGTTATATATATTACTGTTCACTCTTTGAGTCTCTGATTATCTGATAATGGCTGTTTGGTAGCATCAACAATATAAGTTTCGTTGATCCTAAAGGTCATATCAAATTGAGTATTAAATTTTTCTACCAGTATATTTTTTACTTGATTTCATGTTTGACCTCATTTCATAATCTTGTATTTGTAGATATCATGTCATTGTTTATCCTCTCCTATCATAACAAATTCTCATGGCTGAAGTAAGTCAATGAGTGAGGATTTAGGTTGAGAGGGTTTATTATTTCCTGTAATCCTTCTGGATGATGAAGGAGTGTCTTCTTTGGATGTATTATTTTTTGGTGATAGTCACGATAACGATGATGTAATTTGAAATTCTGAAGCAATACGAGCAAATATCAATTCATGAGATTCTCATCCATCAATGCCGTGTGAAATAATCTTCAAAACTCTTGTCAAGGATTCTGCATTTTGAACTACTCTTCCTATATGGGTCGATGGATTATCTAGATCAAAATCAGCACCATAATTTCATGGTCATTTATTGAACGCGTTCATGAGAAGGTAATTTTTGAGTTTTGATTCTCATAATAACTGTTTCTGTTTAGCCCATTCTGATCATTTAATCTTCTGAACAAAGGTTTTATCTATATGCTTTTTACAATAACTCAAGTACATACAAGCCATCTGGATAGACTTCGAAGGAATAAATCTATCATCAAGTTGTTGAAGTTCACTACTTTTCATATACACATCACTTCATAACTCTCCTACTGACTTAATCTTGTCATCTTTTGTTACAAGATCACGAAATAATATAGCCATCTGGGTATCTACAATATAATCTTTTCTCTCATCAAAATACTTCTTGTACTTTTCACTACTTGCAATAGTTTTGAAAGCAGTACCGTATATATTATTGATAAGCTGAACAGTAGGTCTTTGAAAGTGAAGTAATCACGCCCCACCATCATTTTCATTGATAGAAAGTGGATCACCATATGATTCAGTCATCGCAAGTGATGCTACCAATGAAGGAGAAAGCCTATATTTTAGTGACTGTGTTACAATCGGATCAATATATCTCAACACCCTCACTGCCTTACCTAAACGCGAACTTCTATCAATGTCAGGAATCTTAGTACTCAAAAATTCACCAAATTGTTTAAATGCCTCTGATTTGGTGTTAAAGTTTGTATCAAGTGTATACTCTCATGAGTTTCAAAGATGTTCCATATGATAATTAATCAGTACTAATTACTACTACTAATACAATAACAATGCAAGATGACCTAATACAATAGCTACTATGATGACCTATGAGTTCCTTTCCATCATCTTCCTATATACAATACACTACCCTGTTTTATCTCCAAAATAGAATTAAGATACTCATCCAATGACTTTGGACGAGCATGAAATGATCACAAAACAGGATCTAATATATACCATAATTCATCTGATCACCTCAAAAGTACTACCCTATGACCTTGGTTATATCACCATGATGTAGGATGATATAAGTACATATCCCATATAATATGTTTTGATTTAGATAGTTTATTACTTATAGTATGACGAATATATCATACAGTATTAAATCAACTTATAGAACCAGATAATGTTCACAACGAATCCAGTAGTTTGTGTTTTATTCACCAACGAATCAATGTAATAGCATCTCATTTTGGTATGGACTCAGATCGTCCATATCCAGATGTTTTACCTGTTAGACGTTCAAGTGTCAATCTTGCAATTTGTGAACATAACGTAGTTCAAGTTGTCAAAATATTGTATCATTCTACTGTTTCAATAATAAATCATCATGACTGTATGCGCGGATTACCATTTGGTAATACAAACAAATCACCTTCAATGAGTTCATATATATGAGTATCCAATGAACGTGTAAATTTAGTTTTTACGGTATGTTTTGATCATGATACAACATCACCTGTATCAGCATACACAGAACTATAAAAGATATTCAGAAATAATACCAATAATACCTTGATAAAAAAACTAACTTTTTTTGCTCACCTTTCGCACATCCTTGGTTTTATCTATAAATAAAATTCCATCCAAATGATCGATTTCATGTTGAATAACACGTGCATCAAATCACGTATAACGTTTGGTGTATGAGGCTCAGTGTATATCCTGATAACGAATAGTAATATCATCATATCTACGAACCTTACCTTCAATACCGGGTAAACTCAGACATCACTCAATATCATTGGTTGTTTTGGTCCCTTGTTCGACAAGTTCAGGATTGATCATAATTTGATCAGCAATGTATTTGAGTCATTTGGGAGTTTTTTTCCGTTGAGTAGTGTAGATAATTCTCAACGGTATACCAATCTGAGGAGCAGCCAAACCCATACCATCGTGTTGGTGGCAGACAAGTTTCAAATCACGAGCAAGTATTGCTATGTCATTGCCAAAATGATCGATCGTATCACTCACTGATCTTAGTATTGGATTATGTGGTCCTGTAAGTATAGAGTAATTCATAATACGATAATGTAATCATAAAAATGTTGTTTTCAAGAGGAGATATTTTCAAGAGGAGATACATCTAGGAAGTAATTCTCTTATAAATCTTTTGGCGTATCAAACAGCTCTTCTCGTTTTTTTGTATAAAACAGCTTTTGATGAGGATTAGAAATGTTTCAAATACGTTGTGTAATTGCCGCGACCAATAGTTCTGAACGATCTCATTTTGAAGCCATACTAAGAAGGCCTTCCAGTACACTTATCATATCTATATCATGCTGTTTGAGTAATTGTTCAACTTCCAAAGAGGATTGCGTCTTTCAAAGTATTTTTTTATCCACCGATGCTCATGCTTTATGAAGTTTATCGATAAGGTCTTTGTTTTTTGACTCTCTAGAGTCAAATGTTTCCGTTTGTATATCAGTATAATTTGATGGTGTGCCATCAATTTCAAATAATAAACACTCTCCCAAAGATCATGGAAACAAGACTCGATTTCGACCATGCGGTCACCATGTTCAATTCATACGACGAGCATATCATAAAGACTGGCCACATATAATGCCTGCTCTATTGAGTAGTACATACAAGAGGTTAGCAGCATCCTCACATACTCAGACAAAAAGTTTTGATTGAAGCATTGCTCATAATGCAGGATATTTACCTATAAGAGTGATTTTATGTGAATAACACATAGAGAGTTGCTCATCCAATGGTTTTCATGATTTATCCTCATTGTTTAGATTATCATAGTCATACCACATCACATCTCTCACAAATGATTCACAAGCTCTTACTTTGTCTTTGGGTGTATATGAGGCAATATCCTCCAAAAATATTTCACATTCGTCCGGTAAGCGCAAGGCAACACGATGATCTGGATGATCAGCAAGATATCATGCACGAAATTTCTCATACTGTTCGGTGGAACATTCTGGAATAAATGGGCTCAAGAGAGTTGTTTTACCATGTATCACATATTCCTGATAATCAGAAGAAACAGCAATAGATTGTATACCATTGGGTTTAGATAAAGTAGGTACTAATGTATCTCACTGATAAACACCTTCCAACTGAAAATTATTCGGCTGACAAGGAAGTGTAAAACGATGGGATGCAAAATGAGATAATCTGATACGACAACGATTAGCATATGATACAGACTCATCCCCATAAACTACTACTGGTTGGTATGAACCATCTCGATCATGTCGTACTCATTGAGTATATACTCACAATAATACAGTAGTAATATAAGGAGTAGTCGGCTTATCAAATACTATCTCCACATTATGTGATTCTGGAGATTGTTCATTATCTTGTCTTGGACGTCATCATTGTTTTCTATAAGCAGATCTGTCTCATTCATACAATGATCATCCTCATCATCAAGTTGTATTTCATCATAGAGTATAATCTAAGCAGAGTCTTTGAATTAACTCTGTCGTAAGTCAAACAGTCGGTTTACAAGCAGTTATCTTACCCATTATCCTAGTACTATTATTTTTGAGTTGATAATTTTCTGCACGTATCAATGGTCAAGGAGTATCCTGTGATCACCAGTATCATACATTGGGTCATGAAGTATATAGATATGATTGTACGTATTGTGAAATATCTGGATATGTTTCTGGGTGAGACAGTCTATTGAGTATTCATAAGTCTTGTTTAATACGACCAGTCATAGATCCTAATGAATCAATGTTAATAGAATGAAACTCATGCTGAGATACAATCAATCATCATAACGTTATCACTCCATCATAATATGATACAAAGATCAACGTATCATAAAGACATTTTAATAGTATCTGTTTCAATCTAGCATTTCGGATTCATCGCTTTCATTGAGTGTCTTGGACTTTGTAGGTGGTATCATGGAGGCGGAAGATAGTATTAAATTGGTAGTTGATCGATGAGATATTTTCAGGGTTACCGTCTCGTAGTCATAGCTTTCATTGAGTATTTTTGACTTTGTAGGTGGTATCATGAAGACGGTAGATACTTTGAAAATCATATGACACCATAGTTATCTCTGGTACAATAGATTGTTCAGACAAACCTACAATCTTCCATATAGAGTCCTCATACTTCAGTTGTGATCACTTGGGGAGATGAGATCTTATAGATGATTGGAGATAAGTAATCGCAGATTGAACAGATGATTCACCATAATTAATCCAGACATCCTTCTTGTTTTCGTCCTTATAAGTCATTCATGATAATAGTGCCTGCATACTTGATTTGACTCACATCAGATTATATTGTTTGGTTTTTACCATCTGATGAAGTAATGACTCAAGTTGAAACTGCTCAGGTGCGTCATCGTAATGAACTCTTACCCCATCGAGTGTTTTTCTCCTTAGAAACTGATGATAATAAAGACATATATCATGATACAAATCAGGATATGTGTCTATAAGGAAAGAGGTAACTGTACTATCAATTATTTGATCAAAGTTATCACGAGCATCATCTGGCATCACGTATTGTTTCTTCCATTCATTGTTTCATTGTAATGGTGTATAATATTTCATCGCAACAGGTTCAAGGATTGATTGATATTTAGTTGCTAGTATTTTATTATTCAGAATATAGTTGATAATATGATCATTATCTCATGCTAACTCTATAGCATCATTGAGTGAATTAAGTCATATCATAGTAATTAATGTTTGTGTTCACTTATCTTTTCATGAATGTGATCGATCTTTTTCTCAATAGGTATTGAAAAGAGTTATCTGTTTTTTTATTTTGGCAAAAAGCTGAGCTTTGAACTGTATATGTTCTAATGCGCTCATATGCGATAGAGTATTTCAAACATTTGGTGCAGAGATAGTCATCACCTAATCATACTCAAAATCATCTCAAAAGTCAAAAAAAGCGCTCAAAAAATATCTCTTTCTTACAACCCCTCTACCCTATCTCCTATCTGAATATCAAATGTTTCCACAAACGTATCATTAACCTCTATGACATACTTGATCGGCTCGATACTAGGAAGTCAACTAAGATCCAATGGTTTTGCATTGTTATGAATATGCTTGATAATACCGTCTGATCATATATATAAAAGATCAAGTCCAATATACGTGTTTTGCATCCAAAAACTCACCGGTTTAATATCAGGGAAAACAAACAACATACCCCTTGTATCAGGTAGATTAGCACGAAACATAAGACCAATTCTTTGTTCTTCACTCTCATCAGCAACTTCTACCATGATAGTTTGTTTTCAACTTCATAGGACAAGTTCTTTGGTAGGAAGTCCTGTTTGCGGAACTCAACCTCATGTAGCGATAATCTGATACGCAAAACCGTCATTGTGTCACGAATCGATCGTCATCTGAAGTCATGATCATCATCAAGTAGTATTCATAGATCGAAGAGGTTTAATATAAAGTATATACAAGATTATATTAAATAATACAAGAATAGTTAACCAAAATAATGGTTTAACTGATTTAGACCGTTGCACGTAAGACATAATAGGATAGTTTGGTAAAAGATAAAAGAAAAGAAAAGACTCTATCCTATACCTTGATTCAAAAACGTCTGCTTATCGATAAATGTATAAATAACCTGAACTGGTTTTCATAGTATCTCTGAACACAGTATTTCTATTTCTTGTTTATTTTTGGGCATAGAAAGAAGTATCAACTTTCACTGTTCAATCACCTGAACACGCATAACTCATCAATCAATAGAATCAATATGACAAGAATGTTCTCGAATCATCCTAATAGTTTGACTTCCTATATTGCGAATGATACGCTCTTGAAGCTTTTCTATTGATTCGTCTCATTCTTTTGATTTGGTTTCAGATTGAACTCATTGTTTATGGGAAGATATATCTGTAGTGGAAGATTTTTCTTGGGTATATCATGTTTTGATAAAAACTTCGTTTTCTTTTTGTCATTCTTCCATAAGTGATATATCTTGAATTGGAGTTTTTACTTCATGAAATTGGTTCCATACCAATGATTTGAGTAAGACATAGGGATGAGGAAAATACTTGAGTTGTTCATAACATTGTTTGACAAAACCAGCAATAGGAAGTAATTTATCCATTGTAGTAGCAGATAAATGTCTATCTACATACGAAAGAATCTCTTTGAGAAAAATCATACTATCAACGCCATTTTTTTGAAAGGAATCAATCATAGCTATTAGTCAAGTAAGGTCTCTACGCTGAAATCAGTTTATAAATTGTGCTATTGTATCGTCACTGGTAACTCATAAACATTTACTTACCGTAGACTCATCAATCATTCATAAAATACTTACCTGTTCGAGATATTTAATAGCATCTCTCATACCACCATCACTGAGTGTAGCAATCATGGTAAGTCATTCTACTGTATATGGTAACTTCTCTTTATCAGCTATCATACAAAGTCTTTCTACAATACCTTGTATGGTTATTTTTTTGAACGTAAAGACCTGACAACGAGAAATAATCGTCTCCGGAACTTTGTGTAACTCAGTTGTAGCAAGAATAAAAACGAGATACGATGGTGGCTCTTCCATAATTTTGAGTAATGCATTAAATGCTCATGTACTCAACATATGAACCTCATCTATGATGGTAACTTTTTTTCTCAGTTGAACAGGTGGATAAATCGACTTACCAATAATTTCTTCTCTAATAGTATCTACTCATGTATGACTTGCTGCATCAATTTCTATAATATCCATTGATTGATTATTGGTAATAAGTTGACATTGTTCACAGGTATTACAAGGATTTCCATTAGTGTTATTGGTGCAATTGAGAGCTTTTGCTACAATTCTAGCAATACTTGTTTTACCAATTCATCTTGATCCATAAAATAAATAATTAGAAAATTGTCATCATTGAAATGATCACAAAACCTGCTGTTTGAGAATTGCTTTGGTAAAATCTTGTTCAACAATATCATCAAATGTTTGAGAGCGATACTTGAGATACAATGACATACTCTATGATAAAACAAAATAAAAAAAGACCCTACTATTTAGTTACCAAGATATACTTCACGATCCATAGTCCCTATATCAATACGTGTATAAGTTCATAGTATATTTCCTGTTCAGATTATCAATCTATATTTATACAATTGTTCAATCATGTTTTTATTAATATCAAAGTAAACATCCAAACGACCAAAATCAACATGCACTTTTGATGAACCAGGAATATAAAAGATAGCCTGATATCCGCTTAAATTATCAGTCAATAGCTGAATCTGGCGGATAAATGACTCTGGTGTGAGCAGATACATCATCGTATCTAATCAGGTAGTTTGTGTGGGCCATGATACAATATGAACTAATGGAATCATTGTTCACGAAGTAGTTTGATTTCCAGAATAAGGCACTACATAATGTTCATCTCCTACAAATGTAAATAATCCTCAATCCCACTCCAAAATAAGTACTGATTGATGTCACATCACCTTGATCGTCATTGTATTGTCTTGGACATCAAAAACAATATCCTGTATCCAAGGATGTGTTTTTTTATAATACTGTTCAAACTTCCAACGATAGTACCATGAACTCACACGATTCATGCCTTGAAAATCAGACTCCAAATAATAGGATAACTTGGACGGGTAATGCTGAGCATTTGTATCCATATCTACGATAATCTGACGCAATACAAAACGATCGCTACGAATAATCATGATTACTCATCGCATCATAACAATAACGACAATCAAAACTCATAGAGTAATTATACTCTGCAACCAGTTATTTTGAACAAACACAGAAAATGTACGAACAACCTTCGCACATCTCCATCATAGTAGCTTCCATGGTGATTGATATTTCGACATTGATTACAGAATTAAAAGAGATTGACTACTAATCTCACCAAGACATAGCTAAATAATGATATAAATATACCTATCAATGCTCACACTAACGTATCATTACCTTTTTGCATTTTAGCTTTATCTCATCCGGACATGATAATCTGATATCCGGCATAGATAGCAACAGCTAAACATACTGATGCAATACTAAACCATAGATACTCATTGATCAGTTTAATCAAATTAATAATATCTTCACTATCTCATTGGATAGTACTACTAGGTATACTTGTATCACGAGTAGTGATGTTATCACCAGGTACCTCTACCGTTACTGCATAACTTGGTAGATAAGAAATACACCATAACAATAGTCATACCCCAACATTGGTAGTACGGTAAAACAGGGACATAAGGTAAGACATAGGGAAAAAGGAAAGGTAAAGATATTATTATTCTACTCAAAATGTATTCGGTTTCAATACAATCTTGGTTGAAAAGACGACAAAAAGAATTATTATTTCTGAAGACATATCGTAACACTTTCTCAATTTATATCATTATATATCATTATGAACACTATCACTATTACAAGACAAAATGCGTTTACCAAGTTATCAAAGTTAGTAAGTTTATTGGATACCTATAAATCACTTGAAATTTCCTATCAAAAACCAACTAAAAAAATTAAAGAAGTAAAAGGGCATCCTACAGACGATAAACTCTATGATCAAATGATTACCAATATGAATAAAAAAGATTATGTTGATCTAGAAGATTTTAAAACAGAGTTTTATAAAAAAAAAATCAAAAAAACATGTACTCCATTAAATTGAGCAAATCGGTCACAAAATTTTTATATAAACATACCGAACTTGGTCATAGATTTTTGGAAAAGATTGAAATTATGAAACATAATCCTTTTAATACCTCATTAGATATCGCTAAAATAAAATAACCATTTCATTGATATAGATTAAGAATCTGAAAATATAGATTTTTGTATGAGTTAATAGATCATGAAGTAATTATCTATTTTTATGAAGCAGACTCTAGATGAGATATTTATCATTAATTACAAACATCGCTACTATCATTCGAATATCAAAATAATCACTTTTCTTTTTTTTATATCTCCCTTTTTTTTATGACCTCCCTAGAAACAATTGTGGCACGAGCCAAAAGAAAATGATTTGTTTATCCAAACTCTGATATTTATGGCGGTCTTGCCAATGCTCGAGATTATGGTCCGTATGGAGCATTATTGAGGAAAAACATCACCGACTTATGGATTCGTTTTTATACTATCCAAAGAGACGATGTCGTATTGATGGATACAGCCATCATCGCTCATCCTACTACATGGGTTGCAAGCTGACATGTTGGTTGATTTTCAGATGCCTTGATCGATGACAAAAAAACTGGTCAAAGATTTCGTGCTGACAAAATTATTGAAGCCTACATTGAACAAATAAGATGAACAAAAGATGATCAGACTATAACAAGTGAATTAGGTGTACCAAATCTCTCTCCCGAGTCATGGGGCAATGAGTGAATGTATCAGTTTATCGTCAAATACATACCAAACAATCCTGATACCAAAAAACCTGCTGAGCGAACCGAGTGCAGAAATTTTAACCTCATGCTCAATACGACGTTATGACCAGTTGCTGATGAAGCAAACAAAGTCTATATGAGACCTGAAACCTGTCAATCACTCTTTACTGATTTCAAACACGTATGTGATACCACCAGAAATAGAATACCTTTTGGGCTTGCACAACTAGGGAAAGCATTCCGTAATGAAATTACTCCTGGCCAGTTCTTGTATCGCACTCGCGAGTTTGAACAGATGGAAATTGAATATTTTGTGCCAAACGATCCTGATGCTGCAATGTCTTACTTCCAAGAACGGAAAGAGTTGGGTATGAAATTTTGGAGTCAGATTATCTGAATATCTGCCGATAAGCTGAGATACAAAGATCATGATAAGTTAGCGCATTATGCGGCGGCGGCAACTGATATTGAATATCAATTCCCACGAGGTTTTGGAGAAGTACAAGGTATTCACAATCGTACTGATTTTGATCTAAAACAACACCAAGAACATAGTAAAACCTGAATGCAATATACCGACCCCAAAACATGACAAAGATACATCCCTTGGTGTATTGAATCATCAATGGGAGTTGGTCGTTGTATGATGGCCTGTATGCTTGAGTTTTACCATGAAGAGTTGTTGGAGCCCAAAGATGACTGAACTCAAGATACTCGTATTGTTGTTAGGTTTCCTTTTGATTTAGCCCCAGTCAAATATGCAGTTATGCCTTTGATTGAGAAAGATGAACATATGGTCAAACTATCAAAACACATTGTGGATCATCTTAGGAAAAAAGGTCGATACACCGAATACGATGCAAGTTGATGAATTGGTAAAAGATATCGCAGACAAGATGAAGTAGGTACACCATACTGTATCTGTGTAGACCATCAATCATTGGAAGATGGAACGATCACCGTGAGAAACCGCGATACTATGAACCAAACAAGAATCAAATGGGAAGACATTGGGAAGTAATACCGATTACGTATCAAAAGAAAACTATTATTTGGGCGAATACCGATGATATAACGAGCGAACTATGAGGAATCAAGAAAATGAGTAGTTTGCGTTTGTTATACAATCGGTATAACAATTTATAATTACGAGCTATTATCAAAACAGTTTTATTTCTATGAACTTTATCAATCAAAATAATAATCCCATCCTCATGTCTCAATCAATCCATCATCATCTCTCTCAAGAACACAAAATATCACCCCGATCTCAGTACATCGGAGAGGTAGTGTATTGATGAATTGATGGTATTATTACTACTTTTGCAGTAGTTGCTTGATTTGTGGGGGCATGAGCTGTACAAACATTGGGGCAGATATGACCATTTGCGGTCGTACTTTTTTGATTAGCAAATCTTTTTGGAGATGGGGTAAGTATGGCACTTGGAAAGTATTTATCTACCAAATCTGAACAAGATATCTATCGCCGCGCTTGGAGCAAAGAACTCTATGAAATTCAACATCATCATGATATGGAGTATCAAGAATCAATCGATATTCTGATACAACAAGGCATGAGCCCAACTGATGCACAACAATATATTCAGATTATCTCACAATACCCCACCCTATGGACCAAATGGATGATGGATAATGAACTTCAATTACCAGATAGTCTTAATGAAAAGCCATTAATACAAAGTATTATTACACTCTTTTCATTTATTATCTTTTGAGCTATTCCTCTCATACCCTTCTTGTTTATGAAAGACTCTTCATTTGATTTTTGGCATTTGTCTCTAATTATGACAGCAATTGCACTACTGTTACTTGGATTTGTTCGCTGGAGTGTCACAAAGATGAATATCATACGAACTGTTGGACAAATTCTCCTATTGGGAGCCATAGCAGCAACAGTAGCATACTGGACATGAGAGCTAGTTACAAGATGGGGAGGATAACATATTATAAAAAAGACAAATAATCTCTTGACTAACTATTATAAAAAAACATCTATAATTGATAGATAGTTTTTTTATTTTCAAAATATCATATCATGGCACAAAAACATCCACACATCTGACATATTTATTCTATAAATGGCAAAAAAGCAAAATGCATAGAGTTCTTTATAGATGGCAAAAAAGAAACTGCTTTTGTGTTACAACAAGATGGTAGGTATATTAACCAAAAACCTCTTTTATATAAAACCTTAGATTGGAATATAATAACAAAACTTCACGATAAAAAAAATAAAAACTAAAAATAACTTTCACCAAGTTCATTCATTTTTGATGTGATACCAATTACGTATCAAAAGAGAACTATTATTTTGGTAAATACCGATGATATAACTAGCGAACTATTGGGAATCAAGAACATGAGTAGTTCGCGTTTGTTATACAATCGGTATAAACTTGTCTTCATTCTTGATTTTGTAAAATAGCATGTCTTGAAATAAACTTAAACTCACTACACTTGGTTCGATTCATGATCCGAAAAATAACGCATCTTCGATAACATGATCAGCTCATCTACTTGATGTTTTTTTGGATGACCAAAATCATAGATTGCTTATTGATCTCGGTATGATCCAAGGAACAAAGGATGATATGATGCTCAATCAAACATTACCAGTAGATCCAACAACATGAGAGCAACTCGACCCCAAGACAGTCCAATCAATGATACTAACTCATACCCACAATGATCATAGTGGTAGACTCCCTATGATGGTCAAACAGTGATATGAATGACCAATCTACATGACGCAGCAGTCATATGATATCTTGGAACATATACTCCAAGATAGTCTCTATGTACAAACATCTGAGCTAGAACGCTTTGTATCACAACAAAAGACCATCAAAAAAAATATAGTCCATAATTTGAACAATCCACATTTTCTATGAGCACAACGAAATAATAAAACTATTCAACAATTATTCTGATCAATACCAAGACACGAGCCATTATTTAGCGAACATGATATTGCACAAAGTATACAACAATCACAAGGTAAACAATATGGTCAATATGGTAAAAATATATTCAATGTATTTAATACTCATAATGCCATTACTGCTCAGTTCGTCGATGCTCAGCATATCTTCTGATCTGCTATGACATTGATCACTATTAAGCATTCACAAGGTGTCTATAGGATACTACGATGATGAGATATAGGAAGATTTGAAAATAATCTGAATCAGAATACCTACCCTACCTTATGATCACTTGGCAACATTCCACTGGATCTCATAGCAGTAGAAACAACCTATGGAGGAAGAAATCACCCTGATATCATGGGTCAAGTAAGCATATTACAAGATACAATCACTCAAACCTTCAAACGTAATGGTTCGGTACTCATTCCATTATTTACTCAAACAAGGTTTCAAGATATGGTTGTTTTGATACAACACATGATACGTCATCAACAAATACCAAGCAATACTCAAATTATAGCATGTTCGCCATTATGACAAACATTATGAAATAGTATGAGTAATCATGATCATGTATATACAAAGATCTTCGACTGACCGATCCAACGAGTATCTACCTCAGAAGCTCTTTCACTCTTCAAAACATGATGAACAAATCAGATCTTTTTGATGTCAGGAGGCATGCTCCAAGGATGAACAGCTATGAGTCTCATTCATTACTGTGATCGCACCAATAAAGGTTGATTGGAGGATTTTGATCAAGAGAAAGCTGATCGTAGTTCAGTGATTATAACCTGATATGTCCCAGAACATTCATTGGGTCACCGTGTCATTCATACTAGAGATTTCAATGGAAGTCAGCTAAGTTTTTCCTCACATATCGATCATGACTGAATCATCAAGTTTATTACCAACTATCAAAACAAAAGTAATGTTCGCCTCAAATCAGATGGTCATGTCTATCTCATGCATGGATCTCATGATTCTATGAATGCTATCAAACAATGACTTATCTCCTCATGACTACAAGATCAGCAGATTATTATACCACCTCACAATGGGTATACCCATGAATTTATCTTATAATTGATGATATCTATGACGCTTCAAAAACAATCAATGAACTCAGAAAACATGGAAATAGTAGAACTCAATGAATTCGTTTCACTCGTTGCAAAACATGAGGAATGATGATTTGAATTTCATATTATTAATGGTTTTGATAGTACAACAAATCAGATTGTACATTGTTTTTTGGATCCACAGCCACATGATTCGGTTATCGCTCCAACATGAACTCCTAACGCAATTATTATAACTCCCAAAAGCAATCCACAACACTTACTCAGTTTCCAAGCGATCATTATGGAGGCATTAATAAGTTATTTTTTTGATAATCAGAAAACATATAACGTAAAAGATAAATGACTGATGCATTCTTTTTTACATCGCTATCCATTGTTTGATGTTACCAAAAATCAGCTTATCGTATTATGGAAACAAATAGGATCAATTGCGCAAATAAAAGATAATTATGAAAAGTGACTCATCGTGCAAAGAGATATTTTTCACGACTATAAAGAAGATATAAAAGAAAATGAAAGTAAACAAAAATGAGTAGAAGCATCCATTAAACAATATAACAAAGAACAACTATTTATAGAAGATATCAGAACCAATCCAAAAGCTGGTGAGATCATAAAACAGTGTAAGCAACTACATGAGATAAAAAAAGATATAAAACAGTTAGAACAAAACCAACAGAGCATATTAGATAAACAAGAAAATATATCTAAAAAGGCTGAAGATATTGAATCACAAATAGATAATATTACAACCAATAGATTATTACTTGAGGCTACACAAAATCTGACTCCAAAAGAGCAAAAACAAAAAAGTGAACTACTTTCTAAGAAGAAATCACAAGCAACAATGCAAAACAGGCTTAAGGAGCTACAACAGATGATATCAAAATATAATAATCAGTATATACATAATTGAACTAATATATCTAGAATGAAAGTCAAGGTTGCAAAAATACTGACCAAACTTTCAAAAAAACACCCTATCATAGGTGATCTTTATATGAGTACTATCTCCATACCGTTTATTATCGATAAGCATGAACAAGAATTGAGCGTTATTTACGAATCGATACATACCTATACATACAAACTACAATCAAAAAAAGATAAACTTACCACCATACATAACGATCTCTATTCCGTCGAGACCAAGATCAAGTCTCTACGAAATAACAAAAAAAGAGTTGAAGATTCTATCAATGGACGGAATAAACAAGTACAATTAAAACAGAATGAAATAAAGAATATAACCAAAAATTATGATACGATCAAAAATCCAACAATGCATCAAACAAATAAGTGTAATAAGAAGATAAACAGACTCCAAGGTTATGTTGATACATTACATGAAGAAATTAATTCACTCAATGCTACCAAGAACATGATTCTTGAAAATATTGCGCAAACAAAAGAACATCTTACGTCTATCAAAGATCAAAAAACTCAGCTTATCGTATCATATTTGAGTCAATCGGATCAAGATGCTTATGACCTTTGTAGCAAAAATATAGAAATACTTAATCAACAAGTAAAAACACTTAATAACAATAAAGTATGAAAATCGAAGTCTAAGAAGAGAGAGATCGATACTACGATCAAAACACTAAAAGATCAAATAGCACAACAAGAATGAACCATCTATAATCTAGAAAACTCTTACTGTAAGACCGAAGAAAACACTCTACATCAACTTGTAGAGCAAAAAAATACTACACGAAAACTCATTCAATCATTGAGAGTGCAGCAAGAAAAAGCAGCCTGTGATTTGAATGACTTATTACAACATATTGCTTCCATAAATAGTCAATCTATATGATGAGAAACGCTACATAATAAACTCTCTAAAAAAAAAGAAGAACACGATATATTGATCAAAAGTCATGAAACCCTTGTTCATGATACTAAGTCACTCATAAGTTCATATGTACAAACCCTCATATCATATGAAGAATCCGTTCATGATCGAATGCAGTCAATATATGAATACTATCAACAATGACAAAGGATATCACATGAGATGAAGGATGAACACAGTCGCCATCTTACAACCCTTGCTTTCAAGTGGAGCCAAAGCCAGCAGTTTATTCAAGAACTCAAAGACTCTATTAATAAATCATGACTAATGTTTTTGTCTGAATGATCTGGTCATAGCAATGATATAACAATTATCTATACAACCATAAATAATCTACTATCATGGACTAATAATGATCAGTCATTATTGAATCAGTATGGAAAAGAACTTGGGAAATTACATACTACAACAAAACTACAACAATGGGATTACTTTGATGATGAGAGGACATGAGAACATACTATACATGAGACCCAAAAGCAAGAAACTCTAAAGAACATTGATCAAGAGATAGATAGGCTTGCAAAAGAGTCTGAACAGAAACAGAAATTGATACAACTTATCGAATCCAATATCATATGAATTCATGAAGTATGAAAAATACAAGTACCAAAAACTAATGCAAGGATAAATGAACTAAAAAAAGAGTTAAATATAATATTATGATGGGAAAAACAGTATAAAAAAGAAAAACAGAATATATTGAGCGAACAAACAAGTTATGCAAACAAATCACAATGATCAATTCCTGAATCAGATATGATTGAGAAGGAGAACACAATCAAAGAACTAGAAAATAGTATTAGAACTCTAGAAACAAAAAAAGCAATGATCACTCATTTTACTCATTTGATAGGCAAAAAGAAGTAGAAACATCTACTTTCACCTACCTATAACAGTCTTCACCCACTCCTCATATGCTTCATTACTATCTACGTCTTGTGTCAAAATTTCAGGAATAGAGTAAGGATGTTGTTTTTGGATGAAGCTAACAGCTTGAGAGCGTTTTAACGGATCAGTTTTACACACTACCAGTTTTTCTTGAGATTTAGTAAATTTTTCTTCTCGAATATAGTAACTATGAACATAATTGATAACCTGAACACATGCAACAAATTTTCATTGAACTAAACCTTGGATAAGTCTTTTGAGCTTACGTCCATCGTTTGGATAAGAAAAGATAATGAGGGAGATCATGATACTATTGATGATATTGCTAAAGAGAATTCTTGTGTTGATAAATATCGATGAGCTACGAGTAATTAATAAATTCTATGAGGATGAAAAGTTATTTGAAGTTTTATTTCTTACAAGATTCATAATAGTAACAAACAACATGGTTACACACAATGGTCATACTCCTCATGGAACGGGAGTATACCAACCAGATAACGACTGTATCGAGTCAGCATCAACATCTCAACAAGCATGTCAGTGCTCATCAAAACCATATCATACATCAATTATTAAGCGTGTCCTATCTCCGATCCATGTCTGGTCTACAAGTCAGAGGTTTCCTGTTCATGAAATAATACTATTACTCATAGAAGTAATATGCTTCATAGGTTCTACCTCACTATCAATACCAAAACTATGAACCTGTACTCATCTGTTTATCAAAGCAAGCAACAATGGTTTTCCTACTAAATTACTTTGTCAGATAATACTTATTTGTTGCCCTTTCAGTATATCAATAATTCATTGATGTATAGCATAATCAAGAATTTCTAAACATGCATTTACTACCGCAGGATAAATCACTCATGACATTCATACTGCCATACGTCACATCATATAGGAACTCATTGCATCACAATCCTTTGATGGATAAATAGTATCGCAGAGTGCTTGTTGATATGGTTTGACGGAATCGGGTAGAGGCAATTGAATAACAACTCCTAGGCACAATGGGTCATCATTTAAGCGATATATCAATCTTTGGACCGTATTATATATATCCTTTCATGAAAACATAGGATAATCAGAATTATTATCACTCAATCGTTTATCATCAAATAGTTTTACCTGACAACCAATGCGCTTTCCGAATTGAATCTTATTTCTAACATAGATAGCACTTCAAGGATCATTTCATATCATAATAATCGCCAAATAAGATCATATTGTTGTTGTTTCAAAAAATGATGTGAGTTGATCAGTATATACTTGAATCAGTGGTTTTGTAGAAAGTTTATTCATATACTTGATTTTTTTTAATAAAATAGATATAATTAGGGAAGCTGGGGAAAAACTCTCAATTCGTGAAAAACTACATATAATATTAAATCCTTTGATCTTATATTATCAGCTTTTGACGAGTTTCCTCAGGATATTTATCCCGAGACTTCGGGACCTCTTCCATGTCGTACCAAAATAATAGTTCTCTTTTGATACGTAATTGGTATTACTTATATCCCAAGGCTCCTTAATATAGTATTAATGATAATTATTTACTTTGTGATTACAAACCATGAACACTATCTGATGAAACACTGAATTAATATCTTATAATCCATTTGAAGCAAACAAGAGTTTTCTAAAAGATGCTCTCCAAAAATATACATCTGAAATACGTGGGCTCAAAAATGATATCAATACTACTCTGGAACACAATAATAATATGTCATTTCCTTATTGTGTAAGACATACACAAGAAATTGGTACTCTTTTTGAGGCTGCAGCATAAGTCTTATTTCACTCCCTCTACCTCAACGGCTATAGTTGCTATAGATGTTCAACCTTTTTTTAACGTATATAAAACACGTCATCATTCAAATCAATACTGTGCAGTATATGATCTATGATAGGGCTGAACAACATTAATCAAACCTGTTGGTCATACCAATATTTCACAAATTCATCCCTTGGGTTTAATACAAAATCCATCACTATATGAACCGAGTAATCATACAGATGAAGGTAGTTTAATAACCTCATAAGATCCATCCAATAATGTTATTGCATTAGATCAATCCATGGTGCGAGGTTTGAGATAGATACGATAAAGTTCCTGATTATTCTGATTGATAGTAATGGTAGGTATATGATCTATAAAATCTATTCCAATACGAATGGATCAATTAGTATTGATAATCTGTCATTCAGGAGTCAGACTTACTCACAAAAACTTACCTTGAGCATCATAAAATCCTTTGTCTTGTTTAAAAGCAAACACTCATCAAGTAATAGTGACCTGATAGGTAGTTGTATCAAACGAACTTTGTTTATTTAATGCTGATTGTAAAACCGATTCAACACCATTCCTTATTCTGATAAATTTGACTGTTCAGGTATCAACATCACTATTGAGATTACTAATTGCTTGAGACTGACCAATGGTATTAGTAACCACATCATCAAGTGTTAACTTTGGTAAATCAAGCTGAACTCTTACCGTCTTAAATCATCTGTTTCATGCTGCATCTTCAGCTACAAGTTGATAGGTATAGGTAATTGGCTTATCGGTATATAGTCATGATAAGATAATCTGATCATCATCCCTCGACGCTACTACCTTACCTTGTTCATCAACAATTCGATTACGAATCACCCTAGAATCATCAAACCAACTTCCTGTGAGTGTATAGTATGATTTGATAGTACCATATAACATATCTCACTGTCATGCAAAAGTATTTTTTTTGTCACGCATAAGTCATACGGTTGGGTATGGTGCAGAACTATCAGCAATAAGTTGCATACCAGCAGTTTCATGGAGAGACCAAGGTGAAACTTTATGGATCCATGAAGATGGTTTTGACACAAACAAAGGGATAAATGAAAATAAACTATTAGACTGTGATGTCATAGTTACCTTTGCGATCTGAGTAAAATACCATCTCCTTGGTAAGTTATTCAAAATGACACTTACTGTCGATGTATCAGCTTGGATATAGCGAATTTCACTATCATCAAGTTTTATAGTCTTACCATCGATATTAATACCATCAATTGTGCGTCCTGCCAAGGATGTATCCAGTAATAAAAGATAACTATAATCAGATCATTTTTCTAATACCGTCTTTGTAGAATCAGCATACCTAACTATATAACCTTGCATTGATCTCTCATGTATATTTTCTCCACTATGTGAAATAAGCTCAGAATCAACTTGATAAGTCATAGCTTGATAAGTCTGACCTACCGTTTCCCATCATACAGGCATTCGTAGAGATGACCATATACGAACATCATTATAATATCAGTATTGATCAACCTTTGATTGAAGATCGGACACTGAATCAATCTCTACTACAGTAACCTGAGAGCTATTATTTTTATAAATTGGTTTTGTTTCAGCATATTTGATATAAATAGTATGACCATCCCATGATATAAGTTCACGTTCCTTATCATTGTTTAAATCTTTTTCCAACATAGTCTGACTCAATCATTCTCATTTAGTAGTACTTGATATAACATTGTGGTAATTACCATCATCTCATAATGTAAAATATCCATCAATATGTGAAGCAGGATCAGTAGAATATCATCATACAAAATCTGGTTTATTATCTCATGACTTTTTTATTTGAGACAATAAAAGATTATGAGTATTACTATCATCTGAATTTTTTACCTGTGTAATAAAATTATTCTGATTATCTACTAATATAGTATGATTCAAATGATTATTTGTATAATCTATATTTTCCTTAAGTTGAGTAAGATAAGTTAATGATTGATCATAATCAGATTTACTCATTCATAAAGTAAGATAATCTGATTGTTTAAGCGCTTGAACATATCATCATACCACATGTTGTTGAGTCTGAACATATTGTTGTGGAATATTATTTGATGAAAGATACTTATATGTTTTTGGGTCAATATTAAGCAACGATGCTTTTAGACTATGATTCAAAGAATCATCACTAACATATTGTGTTTGAGCAATATGACGAATCCATCAATCATAGTCTTGTTGAACCCAATCAAGTTGTTCACGATTACTTTTTAGTAACTCATCCCTAATCATAGTTGCTTGTTGTTTAACATAATTAATTCATGTTGTATTGATAGATGTACGAGTAGGTAGTTTATATGAGGTTTGTATATCTCAAGCAATAAGAGCTCTTTGTTTATTACCAGGGTGAGAATCATGCTTGATAAAATAAGTAATATCACCAGCAATTTTAGTATTTATTTGACTATAATCTGATGTAGCAGTAGGTATTTCATCCAAAGGCTGTACACTGCCAAATGGTTTTACATCCAATATAATATTATGCGTATCATATGTTTCAATAGTATCATCTATTGTTTCATTATACCAATTTCATACACTATCAAAAGCTTGCTGAATCGCATTATTGATAGGAGTGAGAGCAGGAATTTGATCACCACCACGGAGTATTGCTCTTGTGCCAAGATTGAGTGATTGAGCAACACCATCAAATAGTGAGTAAATACCATCAAAGTACAACTTAACTCCCGCATATGTCTCCAATTTAATATCAAAACTTCATCCCTTGTAGCCATTTGGTTTGAAAAGATTCCATGTCTGAAGTGGAGCATTTGGTATCATAAGTTTTAAACTATCAAACGGTTCTACTTGTCGCGTTCTCTGAGTCATTTGCTCAATTCTTGATTTAAGTCATTTCTCGCCAACCAATCCAATTCATCACTTGATAATACAAAATACTCTACCCAAGAAATCAGCAATATCAATAGCTAATCATAGTTCAGGAGCAATTTTTGGTATACGAGGAGCAGGAGGTAATGTTGGTCACTTAAAGATAAATTGAGGAATAAAACTCGGTAAACGTAATGCGGATAAATCTGGTGGTTGAGGTATTACTGGCAAAGAAGGTAAACTGATACTAATTTGACCCTTTATCAATCATCACATTGATGGCGGATAGGGTGTATCCGGTAAACCAAATTGTATCAGATTATCAAACAATGTTACCTTTTTTGGTTGAAATCTAAGTTTAGGAATAACGATATCAGTACTAAAATCAACATTACTCAAATCCAAAGTAAGTGATGGGATCTTAAAAGGAGGTATTGCAAAAACTGGTAACTTGGGGCAAAAAGCACTCAATGAACAACTGTAAGCACTATAATTATCAACAGTACATTTACTACATGTTTCTTTTCGATTAACAGAAAAATCAATGATAATCTGTCGCGTTTTGATAATACCAACAAGCGATATAATAAAGTCTACTCGTGCATCAAATCATCTTGCAATCTTACTTAGCCATGAAGTAACAGCGTCAATAGTACCATATGCAAAATTAAATACATCATAAATATAACTATCAAAACTATGAAGTAACTCATACACTTGTTTTGGTAACTGACCATAAAGCTCAAGTGTTTGAATATTTTGTCTTACTGAGCGTTCGAACTGCCCAAGTTTATTATTTATATCTATCATACTATCTACTCACTGAGTACATGCAGAGCGATCAAACTCGTTATTTAAATCCTTACATTTGTTAATAAGATCTTTTTTTGCTTGATCCCAAGCCTCCCAAATAGGTTTATTTCTTTCCAACCAACTTGTATAAATCCCCTTAATAGTACCAATATCTTCTTGATATACTCGTGGTATTTCAATAAGAACATCCTTGGTACTAATAGTAATAAGTTCACTATCATTAAACAACGTTGCCAGTTGATCAAAAGGGTTTCATAAGGTAGTATCAAGTCTTTTTGTCAGCTGTTGTTTACTCCATAGATTGGTATTATTGGTCAATATATTATTACGCTGTTCTTTGAGCAATCTCATCTCATCAGATTGATTTGCTGATTTAAGTATTGATCAAATTCATACTGTTTGTTGTCATAATCATGCCAAATCTGGTAAGACAATGTTGAGATTAAATGTTGTAAGGTTGTTGATAGTGTATCTAATCTGATTATCTAAAAATTGATTCATGAGACAGCTTACCAGTCATTCAGTAGCAGATCATTTTACTTTGAGGTTAAGCGGATTTCATGGCTCAAGTCTAACCTTGGTAAAGAAATTGGATAAACTGATGCTATTGTAATTGGTGAGATTTGCATGACCACCAAGTTTTATCACCAATCCATGTTCTCCTTGTATAGACTCTAATCGATTATCAGTATTATTTATAGAAGTCTCTACAAACTTGAGTGGAGAGTTTTTTATCGTAATATCATCATTGCATATTGGACCATCAAGCTGTTTATGTTCAGGACTCAAAATATACTTACCTGTTTCTTTATTTTTTTCAATCTGACACTTACCTATTCATGGATCAACTGCAAAAACAATACAATTTCATGCTACATCTCTAAATAACTTGGGTAGCTTCATTCATACCCCATAAGGACCAAAACACAATCCAATACCAAGTTTCGCTGTGAGAGTTGGAGCAATATATATTCTTAGTTGTGATGGGTATTGTCATCATCATACTCGATAAAACTTATCAGTAGTAGACTCTTTGAATCAAACTGGACCAACAGAGGGAACTGGACCAACCGGTGTTTGTAGTGTAGCAGGGAACCATACAAGTGGTAATCCCTTATCATTGAAAATCTTACATCCCATGACTTGCATATCTCATGGAGCCAAGAAAGCCATATTCCATGGTAAGTTACTCAAAATAGGTATTCATGAACAACTTTTTTGACCAAGTTTGAATCACTCACATAGTCACCTTGTCAACTCTCCTATTTTCAAGTCTAGCTGTTCATCGATCGTAGAACCAAACAATCATAGTTTAAAATTCTCACGAAGTGAGATATTTCATGCAACTTCAAGTATATTAGTAATATATTGAAGTGAACTATATGTCGGATCTTCTCTAAGTAATCATTGCTGATTCCAAATTTCTTTTACATACTCTTTAATATCATCTCAGATTGCTTCTCACTCACGAGGTATAAAATTATTAACCATTGCATCAAGTCATGACGAAAATCATTCTTCAGTCTTTTTATTCATATCATCAATAATTTTTTGCAGATCTATTTTTATCTCTCTAAATGAATCTCACAACGATGGTAATATCTTCCATCTAAATTTCGCACAACCATCTAATGGATCAACTTCTAGCCATGATGGAGTTTCAGGATCATCTTGGGCAAATGCCTTATCTATGAGTTTACCAATTGATCATTTGAGACCATTCTTGGAAATAAAATCTTGACCATGTTTAATAGTTACCAGTTGTTGTGATCTAAATACCACATGGTAACCAAAAGTTGTTTTTTTTCACGGTTTCAGATTATCAATCATAAATAAATAACTTGGTCATGGTGAAGAAATATACTGATAATCAGAATTGAGCGTTCATGGGAAAAATCAGATTTGTTTACCTCCACTCATAGGAACTTCCCATGGACCATTGAGTTTTTCTATATAGGTTGCAACTCAAACTCCACGACTCTCGAGGGTAATTTCTACTTTGACAATATCACCATCTTCCAATCTTTCTCCATCAAGATCAGTAAATACTTTATAAGCGATAAGCGGATCAGATGGAACCATGGCACTCAATTGCTTGTAAGCGATCTCATCAGTTCAATCAGGCTCATAGACAGGACGATATGAACCTCATAAAGTAACGGTATTATTCAGAGTATTTACATAATTCTCGAGATTCTTTATAGGATTTGCTGCTTCCATAAGAGTATTTTTGATAGTCGAAACAGCCTGTTTGATTTGAGTAGCAGTTGGTTTTTTGCCCATATCGGGAAGTTGTGGTTCTGCAACGATAACTTTTTCTGGCTCCTCTAAATCATTGGGGTCAATAGTAGACGATGTTTCATCTACCGATCAATTACTTACCAATCATTGTCGATGAACAAGTGCTTCATCGGTAATGTGTTCACCATGAACCTTGGGTGCGAATGATTTAATAATAGTAGATTTGTTTTCTTGTCTCTTCTTCCATCATGGATCACAACCGAGCTTGTCCCTAGAAATATAGTTTCATCATCAAAATCACAGTTCAAATAATGTAGAACCTCATCAACCATAAAAGAGTGTAATAGTATTATTTTTATCCAATACAACAATATCAGTAACATTGTCATCATTTGGATCAGTCAACATCCATTGATAGACATCATTGGTATTAAGGGGTTCTTGAGAACCACTTCATAATGAAGATGCTCCTAAATTCAAACAAATAGGATAACCATCAACATCAATTCTATCTCCCTCATAGTTTTTGTAAAATCTTAGTTGATAAGCAAGAGTCTGGACAAAAATATCTTGGTAACCATCTCCATCTCCATCTCATACATAGACCTGTTTAATACCATCATCAATAAATGCCACATCTAATAATTCAGCATACTCTCTGTTTCATTTTGCTAAGAGTATTTTAATAGTTCCATTTGCATATACTACCACAAGATCCTTTTCGCCATTACGATCTCGATCAATATCCATCGTTTGTGTAATCAGATTATCTGGATCTGAAAATACAACATCTCATACTCACCCATCATATAGAGTATGATCGATACGTCTATTGATTTCTCATTGACGATAGGTAGGATCTCATAAATTAATAACAAATTCACTAGCATAAGGCATAGCGCTTTGACCAACAGACTTACCCTGAGCAAATAGAGTCAATGGTTTGAATGTATCACCAAATCAGATATCATACTCAGCATGATCACTATGTTGGATACTAGGTATAGTTGAAAGTTCACGATCTTGGAGAGTTTGATCAATCTCTTGGAGAATAAGTCATCATTTAGATGACTGTCAAATAGACTGGATCACTACACGATAACGAGATGAGTCAATGGTTTTGGACCATTGATCCATCAATGATTCGAGTCATCATCACTCATAAGGTAACCAACCATATGGAGTAACATATCAGCGTTGATTATTTACAACTGTTGTATCATATACTGTAGATGAGCCATCAAATGAAATAAGAGTTCTATCATCACGCAAAGCAAGAATTGATTTATAAACACGTCATAAGTCATTATGCTGAGTTGTTACTGAAAGTGTTTTGGGACTTTGTGTCAAAACGGTTTGTCCAATAAAATGGTTAGTTTGAGAGTCTTTCTGTTCAGACCAATTTGAACCATAAAGATTAAGATAAGCAACTGATAGATTTTCTATTGGCCATGATCTATTTTGAACAATTAATGCTTGATAATCTGGATATTGTTGATCAAATGACACTCATGCAATAGTAGAAAATAGGTATGCCTGTCATCAGGGGAAAATTGGTGTAATAGTAATATCTTGTTCTCACTGAACATCAAGCAATCATCATGATCCATTAACTCCCTCAATAGCAATATTACCCACAATACCCATCAATACACGATTTGGTCATGGAAGAATATTTCATCGAATATCAGTTACTTTAATGCTACCTTTCATAGATGAATCCATACCAAGTGTTGTTCATGGTAATGTTACTAGTGTTTTTTTGGCAGAAGCTGGTTTTGCTGAAATTGTAAACGTTTCTATGGTCTGACCTATTTTTACTTGAATACTATCATCTCATGCTCTCATAGTCGGATAAAGATAAAACTCAACAATTCATCATGTAAAGATAAGCTGATCTATAGCACCAAATCAATCAATATACTCTGTTTTTCAAACATCATTAATAAAAGATTGACGAGTTTTTGTTCACACAATAAATTTACCTCATAATGATTTTATGTCTACCAATCCATAAATTGACTTACCATCATTGATAGTTAATGAAAGTTTTGGTAACTTATTTAAATCAATAATAGATCTAGAACCATTTTTTTTTTCGAGATCAGTAGTTTGTTCTGGTAATTGAAACACTGTTTGTGAAGATGAAATACGTATCTTAGGATCAACAATATCCAGTTTGAGTTCTTGTTGTACAGGAATCAGATTATAGGCTGATTTTATGTACACACTATCTGATGATCATTTGACCGTAAAACTATCATATAAAACTCATGCATCCATAAATGATGATAGTTCAAAACCAGTACTCATTTGATTATTATATATTAATCATCAACCTTGTTGTGTTTGTACCAAGAAATTAAACGGTGAACTACTTACCTGATTATTATTGATATCAAATCATTTGATGATAAGAGGTAACATACTTCATCTAGCAATTGGAGGTATATAATTTCACACAGGAGTATTAAACTCTATACGAGCAAGTTGTCATGGTAAAACCGTTATAGTAAGTGTGCGATAAATACATTGATTTGGTTTATCACATAATGAAATCTGGTATATCATATCTCATACTCCCTGAGACTTTGCAGGATCTAATGTATATGGCAATATAAGTGATTTAGTTCCATTTATAGTAAGTTGTTTCTTTTCACAAAGATTACCTCATTGTCATATTAAACAGTTTGATCATGTAGTCAACACATTAATTGTGTATGATCCAAGGTCTTGTTTGGGTTGTATAGTCAATGTTAAACCAGAATCAATAAACGGTGTAGTAACATCAAATGACGTCTTGAGATTGGCTAGTTGTTTAAATAAAGGACGTTGTTTGATAGGATCAACTCATGGATCCTGTTCTTTGATAAGGGATCTCCATGATTGAGCATACTTTTGTGCTTTTTGTCTTTCAGGAGATAGTAACTCATCACCAAGTTGTTCCAGTCATCCTTTAAAACCAGAGGCAAAATACTCATTGGCCGATCCTACAAATGTAAGACCAACCTCAAATTGCTTCAGTGGTTCATTTTGGAGCCAGCACTTCATTGCTTGAGGTCGCTTAATCAATGAAACAGAATAACTTGGGGGTATAAGATGATCACATGTACCAATTTGGAGATCTTCTTTGGTTTTCGCGGTAGGACGAGGAGCTCTTTCTTTTTGTTGTTGAATACGCTTGAGCAATGGTGGAGATGTCTCAAATTGAATATAATCTGAGCCATCACTATTAATATATCATACTTCATAACCACGTGTATTATAGTATGGATAAGCAAATTCTAATGAACTTACTTGATCAAATGATGCAACCGGCTGAACGGTCATATAGTTATGGAGAATATATCTTGTTTTATCATTTGAATCGGCAAATGATTGTATCAATGAAAACTGAGTAAGTATTTTATTGGTTGTATCAAATGGTAACTGCTGTCGCATAACATTTGAATAATAAAGATGACGAGCAATTGAACGTATAGCATCTTGCACTGAAACGTTCTTTCCTTGTCGGATTGTACTAAGTTGATTAATAAGAAAATCATCTGGTAGCAACTCATACGGTCTAAGATAAAGTCACGTATTATCTTTTTGAACCAATGGCGATATCCTTCGATCATGTGGTTGAAGTTTATCAATCCAATGTTGTCTTGGTAATCATCAATCATTTCCATAATAAAATGCATACCTTTTATCATACTGTTCATTGAGTGTCTGATTATAGTATTGTGTTTGTTGTTTAAAGTATTGTGAAATAGATTGTTCAATATCTGAAATACTCATCAATGTCTTTTGTCATTGATTATCTTTGTAAACAGGTATTTTCCATATATTTGGATAGACCCATACTATTTTATCTCCACCAATTCATTGAAAATTGACATATCTAGGAGAATCGATTGGTCTTTCAAGAGTAAATTCATTGATTCATCATGCTTGAAGCTGTTTCCCTGTAAACCATGCTTGACGAGTTCATGTATTAAGTACCGCTTTATATCCTCACAGTGAAAGTTTTTTTCACTGATACAGCACACTTGCTCCAGGATAAAATGAAATAAGCGTCCCAGTTGGATCTATATCAAAGAGTTTTTCATCAATAGGATTCATGCGTTGATTATTGATTGTAAACTGCACTCATTTACACTGCAATCATAGTTCTTCAGGATCGGTATTATGTAATTCACAAGGATAAGTAGTCTCAATCCAAGGTATAGAGAGTAATCTAGTAGTATCAGAGGTGTTTTTCAATACGATATTAGAACCAAAATTTGAAAATATTCTTTTTTTATCTCGATAATCAAGAGTAAGATTTCAGTTTCCTAAACTCCCAACAAGTCCGTCAAAACTAATAGTCTTTCACCATTCATGTCGTTGTGCTGTGCTGTTAAACAAAACCTTGCCTCATGTAATAATATAATCATCTCCTTTTTTGGCATACAGTTGAGTTTGAACAGTGCCAGGATAGATATCAGTAAATTTAAATATCACGCCTACACACGATCACTCTGGATCTTCTATTTCACTCAAATCTTGACAGGCCATATCGACATTCAACTGAACCTGATCCAGATGAATAAAATCTCCATACATTTCTTCATAAGTAGGAGACTTGTGCTCAAATACAGAACTAACTGATCTTATAAAACGATTCCAATGATCTTCATTTCGTCATTGAATAGTAATATAATCAGAAGGCACAGGATGGGTTGTGTTTTGGATACGTCACCAACTAGGTAAGAAAAATAAACCATCATCTTTTGAGCCCTCTCATAATGCAAAAAGATCAATCTCGGATCGATTAGTAATTCTTGGCTTACCATTTCTTCTTACTTTTCTCTTATGGACCTTAATCCACTTACCATTGTCTCTTAGTACCTTGATAGCAGAACCAAAAAATCATGCAGCCAAAAAACTATCAGAGTATCATGAGTATGATTTGAGGTTTGATGGAATATCTTCTTCATCACCATCATCATCACCATCGTCTTCATCATTTGATCACAAGGTAAATCACACCACTCTATCAGGTGTTGTAATTCTACTTCATGCAATATCAAAAACCCATCCTCATAAACTCCTATCCTTGAAAGGATTCCATAATTGAGTATAATCCATTCTGGCTATATTAAGCCTTAAGTCATTACTTTCAGTATCAATATTTAATGGCGTATATCATGCTCGATAATAAGATATAAATCTATTTATGGTTTTTCTCTTTTTTCTGTGTTTTTTGAATGGCATAGTATTTTTGACTCTCTCAAATTCAGTCTGATCATACTCTACTAATGAAAAATCATATCATCTATGAGCCTCTACCTCTCTTGCATTTTCTCCTTTTGATACTCATACTGATGATAACGGTTGATAATCTAACCATGATGTATAATCAAATGTCTCAAGTTTTGGTATAGATCTAATATTATTAAATGTACCACGATAAATACTCAAATCACTTGCATATCTTGCCAACTCAGCTGGTAATCAAAAATAATACACCTCATACATATTTGAATCTTCAGTATTTATTCTGGTAGGAAGTATTACATTCATAGAATATCATTGTACTTCTATACGATCATCGATAGCCTTTTCTATTTTGGTGTTGAGATCCAAAAAGAGTTGATTAGTAATCTCATCATGTTTGGTAGTCAAAGTGATATGATCATCTGCATATCACAATACTAATCATGTTTTGGTAGACTGAGTTTTGTAATCAAAATTATCTCACGTTCATGTCTCATGCTTTGAGACATTGATATATCTACCTCCTAAAGCAAGTCTTTTTTCTTTTGAGCTAAAGTAACTAGTGCCATAAAGTTCTAAATAATCTTTGGTAAATCACTCTACAACCTTTTGAAGAAAAATAGTATTTATAAACTTACTATTTGGTAAGTCTCATAGTGATGATGGAGATGGTTCTGGATCATTTTTATCACTTGATGAAGATCAGATTATTTTTTTGAGAGATTTGACGAGATTTCGAAATTTTTCAATTTGTTTGGAATAGGTACTTTTCATCTCATCAAACTCAGGAACATTATGATACTCATCATTGAGACTAGTAGTTGATAAAGTAGATCATGTAAAAATATCAACGATACCACTATTATGCAACGCATTAAATGTATCTACCATCAAATTTGTATATCTATTGTATGCGATATCTTCTTGAAATAAGGTATTATTGACATAATTTGATAGATTATCTACCAAAGCCGTTTGCTTTTGATGTAGAATATCTTCATACCATAATGCTTTATTGGTCCATCACTGTGGATCTTGTATATAACGTTTCAGCTTATCAAAAAATCATTGATATGCTGATACATTTGCATCAAAATCAATAACTCCATGTCGTATTTCGGGTTGGCTATTTCATTCATCACGATACTGAAAATAATCAGAAGTAGGTTCATAATAATATTTTGGTTGATCAAAATCAACAAGCGGATAAACAGTGGGGAATATGAATCATTGTTTATTTACTACAGGTAATCTAAGGTCTCCAATCAAGATCGTTCATACAAGTTTACTTGGTCACTCTTTGGTTCACTCTAAGTACAAATTTTGATTAATCTTGACCATATCAGCAGGAGTTACCGATTCAGAATCGATAACAAAAAGCATAACACGAGGGTTATCATAATTTCTTCCAATATATTGTTTGGTGTACCAATCGACAGAAGATTGAACACTACTATATATAGATTTTTCTACAAAAACAGAAATCAAATCAGTCGATCAAGGTTGAGCATATGTTTTGAGCCAACCAAACATCGTTCCAGACAAAACTATGTCCATTATATAAACCAAGGCAATAACCAAAAGAAAGGTTGCTTTTCTTGTTCGTTGCATAGATCAATGATAACTATAGTCAGATAAAATATAACAAATAACACACCATATAACAAAAGATGACTAATGTAACTAATACAGTATAGGAAGCTGGGGAAAAACTCCCAATTCATGAAAAACTACCTATCATATCAAATCCTTTGGTCTTTTAAAATCCTCATTTGACGAGCTTCCTGAGAATATTTATCCCGAGAGTTCGGGACCTCTTCCATGTCGTAATCATAAAACTTCGTTTTATGTTGCTTATTTCCCAAGGCTCAATAAATCTAATAAATATACAAAAGCAAACTGTATTTTTTTTGAATAGGTATTCAATCATAATTGAACGAAATAACTACTTGTAAAGCACTCTGTCTTTACATTGTGTTGTAATAGTTCGTGATATAATTATAGATTGATTATTTAATTATTATACAGCTTTCATGTCATTTCCCAAAATCCCTTCCCATGTAGATTTTGCTGCAATACAAGAAGAAGTGCTACAATTTCGAAAAACAAATAAAACATTTGAAAAATCAATTGAAACTAAATCAGAAGATAATCCATATAGGTTTTATGACGGACCTCCATTTATTACTGGTTTGCCTCACTATGGAGGACTACTTTCTAGTGTCGTAAAAGATGTCATGACAAGGTTTTGGACTCAAAAAGGTAAACGCATTGAGAGAGTGCGATGATGGGACTGTCATGGAATTTATGTAGAACAAAAGGTACAAGAAAAACTATGACTCAAATCAAATAAAGAAATATATGAATATGGGATAGAAAAGTTTATCGATGCCTGTTATGAATATACCAGTAATATTTCAGACCAGCGAGAACGATACGTAGATCATATCGGAAGACGAGTTGATTTTCGTAATGCCTATAAAACAATGGATAATGATTATATGGAATCAGTTATGTGGGTTTTCAAAAGCCTATGGGAAAAATGAATGATCTATAAAGGGAAAAGAGTATCGCTCTATAGCACAAAACTCAATACTCCAATTAGTAATTATGAAGTAGCTCTTGATAATAGTTACGCAGAAATACCGGATCCTGCGATTACAGTAAAATTTCCAGTAAAATCATGAAACCAGACTAAAGTAAAATCAGAAGAATACGAATTAACGACTGATTGAGCGATAAAGTTCGTGAGATGAATTATAAAAGATGAGAATTGATGATATTTTATGGTATTCAATAAATATTGAAGACGACAGTTTCCATGATGAAAACTAGATAAATGAGATTCAGTTGAAGCAACAATACAAAAAAAACTAAAAGAAGAAATAAACATTGAAGCAATTACATCTAATAAGATTTCTGAAATTAAACATCATATTGCTTGACAATTTTGGCTGGGGATTTATCATGAAGTTCAAACATTTAGCGGAGTTATAGAAATTCAAGAAAAAGAAAAGCTAATAGATAAGGCTTATGTAAAAGTTGAAGATTCAGAAAACAAGCTCTGATACCAACTCAATATTAAATGAACAATTATTGATGATGAAAATGAAATTCTATGAAAATTCACTGATTTGCATTATTACATTACTTCATCAAAAATAAATAAAATAAATGATGAAGCTACTCCAATCTCTTTCCTCGCACGAACTACCACCCCACGAACTATCCCAGCAAATCTCGCTCTCGTCGTTAGTCCAGATATTACTTACCTCCAAATTTATGATCTCAAAGCAAATGAATATTTCATCCTCGCTGAGAATCTCATCAGTAAATACTACAAAGATCCTTCAGATTATCTTATTATCTACAAATGTAAATGAACAGAATTAGAAGGGATAAGTTATAAAGCGCCATTTGAGTATTATACAAAAGAAGGTTGAATAGTAAAAACTCAACAGTGAAATAATAATTTCCGAAACCAAAATCATCATCAAGTTTATCTAGCGGATTATGTAACAGATACAGATGGAACAGGGATAGTACATACTGCTCCAGAATTTGGTGAAGACGACTTCAAGACTGGCTTGAAATATGGATTGATACAAACACAAGCACTCGATGAAGCAGGAAATTATAGTGCACAAATATATGATTATACAGGTATCTATTATCGTGATGCGAATGAACAGATTATGAATAATTTGAAAGAGAAATGACTACTCTTCAAAAAAGAGTCTATTACGCATAGTGTGGCAATGTGTCCCAGAACCAATGTTCCACTTATTTATAAAACACAAGACTCTTGGTTCATCAATATTCAAAGCATCAAAGATAAACTTGCTCATCACAATCAAGCTATCAATCGGGTCCCAGACCACCTAAAAAATGGTAGATTTGCTAAATCAATGGAATCTGCTCCAGATCGATGTATCTCACGTACAAGATTTCGAGCAACACCAATGCCAGTTTGGACCGATGGAAATGGCGAATACAAAGTATTGTGATCTCGTGATGAGATATTCGATCTCGACCAAAGCTGAAGCAAAGTTCTTGAAAAAAGAATTAATGATTGAAAAATTATATATCGAGATACAATTAACAACAAAGAGCTCGATCTACATCGTCCATATATCGACAATATTCGAGGCACAATAGATGATAAAAAATTCACAAGAGTAGATGAAGTATTAGATCCATGGCTTGAATCTTGATCCATGCCATATGCTCAAGTACATTATCCTTTTGAAAATAAAGAAAAATTTGAAAAATCGTTCCCTGCTGATTATGTTGCAGAATATTTAGGTCAAGTAAGATGTCGATTTTTCTTTATGCATGCACTGTGAGTGATGCTATTCGATAGCCCAGCATTTACGAATGTAGTTTGCACTGGTGTATTAGCCTGAAATGATGGTCGTAAGATGTCCAAATCATATGGCAATTATCCAGATCCAAAATCAAGCATGGAAACATTAGGAAGTGATGCCCTGAGAATGTATCTATGTAGCAATCCGATAGTGACATGAGGAGATATGAATTTTGCAGAGGAAGGTCGAAAAGATGTTATTCGTAAGATCAATCTCCCATTACGAAATAGTTTTTCTTTCTTTGTCACCTACGCAAATATTGATAACTTCACTCCAAGCAAATTCAGCATCAATGATATACTACAAACTAATTTTGAAAATGATTTAGATACATGGATAATCTGAAAAACAGCACAACTCATCACCAAAGTAGATAGTGAAATGCAGTCATACAATATGCAAAAAGCAACTCAGCCTATCTATAATTTCCTTGATGATCTTACCAATCGATATATTCGTAGGTCAAGACGCAGATTTTGGAAGTGAGAAATGGATACTGAAAAGCTCCAATGATATGAGACGCTTTTCGTAGTCCTCGTGGAATTATGTAAAGTTTTGGCTCCATTTATGCCATTTTTGTCTGAATATATTTTCAAAGCTCTAACAGGTAAAACATCTGTTCATCTTGAAGATCGAACCACAACCGCAACCCTCTCTGAAGGAGAGGGTGGTCCGAAGGACCGGGTGAGGATAATCCCAAATATGGATCTTGCCAAACAAATTGTAGAACTCTGATTATCACTCAGGTGATCTCTCAAAATCAAAGTCAAACAACCACTCCAGTCGCTTAAAGTCAATAAAAATATTGTATCTACCTATCAAGATATCATTAAAGAGGAACTTAATATCAAAGAGCTTATCATTGATGAATCACTCAATAATCAGATTACTGTTACCTGTGTCCCTAACGCAAGGATTATTGGTAAAAAACTATGAAGTAGATTTGCTGAAATTAATAACCTTGCAAAGTCTGGCCAATTTACCCTTTTGTCAGACAAAAAAGTTCAAGTGTCAGACATAGTTCTCGAATCAGATGAGTATGAACTAAGATATGAGAAATGAGAACTTGCATGAGATCTTATAACTTCATGAGATCTTATTCTTATGCTTGATACTACTATCACACCAGAGCTTAAACGTGAATGATATGCTAGAGAGTTAGTAAGATCTATTCAAGAGGCAAGAAAATCCACTTGATATCAAGTTACTGATAAAATTATTCTATCAATAAGTTGATTTGAAGCAGATCAGATTATCAATCAATATGGTGAATTCATTATGTCTGAAACACTATCAAGGATAGTATGAACTATTGAAAATACCGATTACGAAGGAAAGTGTGACTTGGAAGAAGGAGCAATTACCTTGATGATCAAAAAAGAATAGTAATCTATCAACTATATCAACTATAGTCTATATAACTATTACAGATAAACTTTCAAAATCTTCTTTTGAAGTCGATTGAGAAAAAAGAGATTCCAGACTATGTTTAATATTTCTAGCATAATTAATATCCAACTCATGTTTTGATCCATCTTTGAATTGAATCTCAATCAATGCTTTTGGTGCATGAGTCACTAGATCAAGTTTATCCTTACCCCATTTAGATTGGATCTTTGAACCCAAGACTTCTACTAATTCAGAAAGTCATTGTTCTGAACTAGAATTGGGGGTGTGATAAATAATTTTGGAGATTGGATTAAGAGACATAATGTAGTTACTATAATAAGTAAATAATAATCTATCCTTCATTCGCGCTTTATACTAACCTACCCTTCTTGTATCAAGGTAAATCTTGATACTACGTTTCATTGATACTCTATTTGGTCATACCACATATCAAGTGGTCTACATGCATACTGGGCTTCTCATAACCATGTTGATTCTCAGTTAAACAATGGTTTGTAAACTACAAGAAATTCTTCAGTCTCACTGTGTTTACCTATTCATACAACCTCATAGATATGATCCCCATCAGGATATCATTTATAGTGCTTTCGTTTTAATCAAAGAGCAGGAGTTTTAGAGATCATGTTGAATAATAAGTTTTAAATCATAATACGTGAATTGTGTATGGATTCGCTTAATCATACGTATATCGTTCTCACGTTCTAGATTGAGTGATGACGCACTATCAGGGTCGTACAATCATGGATGAAAAACAATTTCATACGTATAATTATCTTGCAATGAATCAAATCGTTCTGATAGCTCCTGTTGAGTTTTACCTGATCAAAGATATCTTACTCAGTCAGTTTGTTTATAGGGGATAAAAGAATCTCATCTTTTTCTCAAAGGTATTTGATAGTAATTCGCAAAGGCAATTAATGCATTTTCAGTCTTTCTATCTGGTATATCTTTATGCACATCCAAATGATCTGGATTTTGTCAGAGATAAGTATAAAATAGATCACATTGTTCGGCAATCTGTATTTCATAATCCTCTTCATGATCTCATTCAAATTCACAATGTAGTCATATCGACATAGTATATTGCTTTGCATACTGTAGTAATTCGATAATCTGATTATGTTGTAGGCTTAGACTACGTTGTACCATAACTAAAACAGACAACAACTCTCTCTCTGCATAAATCAAGTATTCAACGATTAAAAAAAGTACTCATACCAAAATCATCAGCAGTAATGATAATTTTTTTCATACTAATTATATCCAATACCAAATAAAAAAATCTACAAACTACTACCAACTCAAATCCCTAATACCCTATAGCTTTGTATATCTGCTGTATTTTTGTATTTGCTACCTCATTAGCCATCTTAGCATTCTGGATAAGAAGATTATCTACAAAACTATCATCAATATCATGAAATTTCTTTTGAATCGGGTCCAAAAATCAAGTCAATTTCTCATACAAGTAATCTTTGACGTACTTGTAACTCATTCAGCCAGCTTGATACTGCTTTCTCAGAGTATCTTTTTCTGTTTCAGTAAGAAATAATTTGATAATCTGATACACATTACAACTATCGGGATCTTTTGGATCTTCAGGAAGTAAGTCAGTTGTAGTAATCTTGTTGATTTTCTTTCTCAAGATATCAGGAGTATCAAGCATACCCAAAAAATTATTGTATGACTTACTCATCTTACGTCCATCAATACCAGGTATTTCCCCTATTTCAGCAGAAACCTGAAATTTCGGAACCTTAAAAACTGATCCATATCTATGATTAAATTTAGCTGCTACATCAGCACAATACTCCATATGTTGTTGGTTATCTTTACCTACCGGAACTATATCTATATCATACAATAATATATCTGCAGCCATGAGAATCGGATAGTTCATCGTACCAATACTCATAAGATTGAGTTCTTTCTTTGCCTCAGCATCCTTATAGGCATGCATCCTTTGCATAAACCCAATATGGGTATAACAAGCCAAGATTCGCTCTAGTTGAAAGTGTGCTGGCACATCAGATTGTTTAAATACAACAGTCTTTGTTAAATCTACTCCCGAAGCACAATAAAGCTTGATTAAATTTCTCGTCCATTGATCATAAGGATAATTATCTTTAATAGATAAAACCTTGGTAATACTATGTAAATCAGCTACAAATAGCCATACATTGTATATATCTTGGTTTTGCATCTGTATCAATGGCAAGACTGCGCCAAAGTAATTCCCAATATGAAGTTGTTCACTTGTTGCTTGGCAACCCGTAAGGATTGATGGTTTAGTCATGTTAATCTTTTTGAGATAGTAAAAGCTCTAAAGTTTTTTTAAATTCTGGTATATTATCTACAATTATTTTTCGTAACTCTTCTTTTTGAATTTTGTTGTACGTATGAACTAATATATTTCTAAGTCATTTAATATGAATTAGCGGTAACTCATGAATTTTTTCATAATGCTCTATAAGTTGGTGTGCGGTTTCTCATAATTGAATTAATGGAATAAGGCAAGCATCAAATTTTTCTACATCAGTAAGAAATCTTTGTTTATCTACTCAACATAGGTATAATTCAAGTTTTTGTATTTCCTCCAGCATTCGTTGAAGATAAACTTTTTTTGGTCTATATGTTTTTACCATAATTGAGTTGCTGAGTTATAAATACTATCTCTAATAAGGGGGTGAATATGATTATATTCCACAAAATCTATCTCTTTTCAAATTTTCTCCTCGATCTTACTATAAATCTCTAATATTCACCATCATTTGTGAATATTGGGATTTTTGATATATAATAAATCTACATCACTTTTTTCCGTCGCATCTCATGTAGCGTATGATCCAAAAAGCCAAAGATGCTCAATTCCATATGATTGTAAATCCGCTACAAAATCTGGATCAGTAAGAGATTTTTTAATCTTTTTTTGTGTCATATTATACTCATAAAGATAAATAATACCCATAATATATAATTCACGTAGCTATCTATAATATGCCAAATACTGTGGTTTAATTCTCTATTATCTTTTTAATATATCGATATAAGCTAATAAAAGCAAATATTCATCATATCGTACTTATTTATTATATTCCTTGCTTCAAATATCAAATATACATTCACAATAATTACAACCCAAGCGAAGATCATATCAAAGTTTTTTGCTATTTTATTATTTTCATTATAATGGTACCAAGTCGAGCAGATTCACAGTATCACTATAGGTAATGATAAAATTCAAATATACATATATCAAATCAATCAAACCAGAAAGTACACAATATTAGTTCGTAACAGCATTTCAAAATTTCTCAAATAAATACTATTTACTACTGCCCCAATACTTTTTCCACCATTCTCTTATCCATTTTTCTCAATCCAATAGAAGATTTATCAAACAAAATAATAACCATATCTCATCGAACCTCCTTGATAGTTCATATTCCAAAAAGTTTATTACGAACCCTTGATCAAGGTTCTAATTCTACAACTCTTTTTTTGGCTCCATCAGTTGATCCCAAAGAGTATTGTTTTACTAACTCTCCAGGAAGTTCATCCAAAAATCTTGATCAGCTAGTACTTGTACTCCTACCCCATATCATACGAGATCACACATGGCTCAAGAATAGATGATCCTTTGCTCTAGTCATAGCAACATACATAAGCCTTCTTTCTTCTTCCAGATCATCTGGATTTAATGTACTTTGATATCACGGAAATGTTCATTCCTCTAGTCAGACCACAAATACATAATCAAACTCTAAACCCTTTGATGCGTGCACAGTCATTAATTTAACAACGTCTCAATCCGCCTTGTCTGCGTCAGTCATCAAAGCAATATCATTCAAAAAATGTTCAAGCTGCACCCTACTCATTGGATAAAAATAATATCAAAGATAAACAGAAAGTCTACCAATACTACTATAATAGCAATAATGATAGACTATTCAATATAAAATCAAGTATAACAAAAATAAGTTTTATAGTAGTATTACAATAGAGTGTCCATCGGTTATTATTTAGTCCATACATCAAGTGTTTTTTCAAACTCACTTGCTGGGTATGCTCCTGCTACTACAACATATTCTCCATTTTCAGTATTGAGAATAACATTACCTGGAGTTCATGTTATACCAAATAACGATTGACCTTCGCTCATTTCATCTTGGACTTGTTTTGCATACTTACCACTTGTTACACATTCTTTAAAAGATGTTTCATTCGCTCCAAGTTCTTTTGCTACATCAAAAGGAATTTGATCACTAGATAATGTTTTTGCAAATACTCCGTCTACAAATTTATAGTATTTATCACTATCACCATTTGCATAACACAATGCTGCTTCACCTGCTTTTTGAGCATATGGATGAAACGATAATGGGAATTGTTTTAATGTCTTAGCTACCTTACCAGCATACTTATCAACAAGTGATTTCAAAGTACCATTATCATGATGTCTCTTACAGAAAGGACATTGTAAATCACTATACTCTACGATCAAAATTTTAGCATCTTTTGAACCAACAATAAGTGCAGAATCTTTTATTTTTTTAACCTGATCCAAACTAATCTTTTTAGCAGCATCTGGAGCTGGTTGTGTAGTATCTGATGGTTGAGCTTCTGGTTGAGCTTCTGGTTGAGCCTGAGCTCCTCCCATTTGTTTTTGAGCAGCCTCCAATGATTGTTTTTGTTGTGATTTGAATGCATCACTCTCATAGATTTTTTTGACAATTTCATAATTTTCACTACCACCAACCTTCATAGCTTCTACTTTTTCAATAGCTTTGGTAATCATATTTGATCCTCCAAAAGTGTTGAAAGCACTCAACAACAACGTAATGATAATCAATACTGTGTTCAATAATCCGTTTTTCATTGAATAAAAAATAAGAAATAAAATAAAATATAGTCAGAATACTAATAGAATTACTTGTAATTGCAAGACTTAACCAGTCCAAAAAAGTATAACTATTTGACAAGACTATAAAATCATATCATTCATATGAATTGGCGTATAACGCATCATAGGCAATTGATTTCCACTCATAAACAAATGAGTATACCTCCTAAACCATGTTCTTTGTTTTTTTGCAAGTTGATGATGAGCTACTTGAAGAGTATATACATATTCATCATAACTCATACGGCCATGAGACATAAGATAATCAATAGTTTGACGATAATCAATAGTTTTGAGAGCATTGGAATTGGGAGACCAACCGGCATTTAGTAATCATTCAACTTCAGATAGTAAACCACGATCCAACATCTGCTCAATTCTCATATCGATCAGATTATTTCATATATCTCTATCCTGTTGTAATCCTATTAACTGCAAAGGGAAACGAGGGGTGCTTTTAGTAACCAATTGAGATTTGGGAATGCCAGTTTGATGATATAACTCAAGCGCTCTAATAATAAACCTTGTACTGCTTGGATGATGCTTCATCGCCTCTTTTGGATCACATTTATCTAACATTCTTCGTAACAACGTAGTATCACCATTATTCAATGCTTCATAATGTTGTTTTTCCAAGACATTCCTATACTCCCAATCTGGGGTCCCCAAACCCATTGTAAAATCAAAAATAACCGCATCAATATACAGACCAGTCCCTCAAACAATCATGGGAATATGCCCACGAGATTGGATCTCAGGAATCAGTTTATATACCTCTTGTTGCCACTGTCCTGCGGTAAATATCTCATCCGGATCGATACAATCAATCATATGATGGATAATCTGACGCCTAATGATAGGATCCACCTTATCGGTCCCAATATCCATACCACGATACACCTGTCTACTATCAGCAGAAATAATCTCAACTATCTGGCCTTGATCAGCAAGCTTACGAGCAATATAGATACTCAATGCAGTCTTACCAGTTGCAGTAGGACCATAGATTACTGGAACCCATCATGCCTGATAACTCTCTTTCCAACAAGTATACAACCTCTCCATGTCATAGACAGGAGGGATAAATCACAACAACGATGATGATTTTTTTGATCAGGTCATACTCACTATATAGTTTTTTCTTGCCTCATTCCGATCTTTTTTTGATTATTATGTTTTATTTGTATAAAAAAGACTTGACAACTTATTTATATTTATTAGTAATATAAGTGCCCGAGTACAAAAAAGGGTAAAAATTATGAATGGTTTTAATTTGTTAGTGTTAGAAGTTGGCACAAGTTTATGTTTGATGGAAATTATTCCAAAGATGAGATTTAAATTATCTGAGAAGACTAGTTGGTTGATGATAATTATCATCCCATTAGTTGTATCGAATCTAGGGATTTGGTTAACTAATAAAAACGATCCAGACAATGAATATCTTATTGGTAGATATATGATAAACTTAATAACACTATTTGTTCAATAGTTTTACGCGTAAGAGGCATAATTATTGGAAAAACGAAGCTGAATAGAAGATAATGACAATGGATGGGTTACAAAATAACGGACTCATTGTTCACAAAAACTACAATCAAATGCCTCTTGTATGTTTATAAAAGCTCTTCAAGTGTTTTACCGTCAGTAATGATAGAATGGGTTTGTCATTCATGTTCTATAACCAAATCAGCGACATAATGATCTTGGTAGAAAAAAATAGAATTTTGTATAATGTTCATGGTTATTATAATGTACTAAAAAGTATCAAAAAATAAATACTATCATACTACTAATTATCTTATCATACAACATCAAGTCTTGTTTCCATAGCTTGTTTGGCTGCATCTTCTTGGGCTTTTTTTTTGTTGGTACCATAGCCCACTGCCAGGATCTGATTATCTAGCATGACAGTACTCTTGTAGATAATATAGTTACGAGCATCATCTCTTTCATGTTCAGTATCTATATAAACAGGAAGTACTTTATACAATCACTGAATATGTTCTTGAAGGAGGGATTTTCGACTTTTGGAGCCTACTAGTTCAATTTTGGATTTTTGAGAATAAACATAATCAAGTACAAACTTCCTTGCCACGTCAAATCAAAAATCCAAGTAAATATAGCCAATCAATGCTTCCAGGCCATCACCCAAGATAGCAGGATTATCCCTTCATCATTTTTTTTCTTCACCTATTCAGATAACAATAATACGATCTAAATGAATATGTTTGGCGACTTGATACAAGCATTCCTCTCTAACCAAGCTAATTTTGAATAAGGTAAGTTGAGCCTCATCGTAATCAGGATGATCTTGATACAAAGCACCAGCTATCACCAAACCCAACACGCTATCTCCGAGAAATTCAAGTCTTTGATTATGAGCAACCGCTTTGGATTGTTCTTTGGCATATGATTTGTGAGTCAAGGACTCTAGATATAATCATGAATGATGCGGCTTATAACCAATCAAATCAATGATAAACTGAAGCTGAGTAGACGAAAGAGATCACATAAGAGGTAAGATAAACAAGCAGTAAAAATACAAGAGAGTAATACCGACAAACGATTGGATAAAAAACTTGACAATACATATGATATAATTATATTGATAGTCTAAAATTTTTCAGATGATAAAAATAATTGTATGCCTTTTGTTAGCAGTAGCATTGATATTGCTGCTATGGCCAACCAATGAAGGATTAAAGTACAATTAGTGGTACTTTAATCAAAACCCGAAAAGAGTATAATCATAGTTTCTATGAACACTCTGAGTAGGTTTTTTTTAGTATTCATACCACTCCTATCATAGCGGCATTGTCAGTACTATAGACTTTTTTGACTGGTCTCAAGACAGTAGGTTTTTCTCATACCAATGTATGAGTATCATACTGCTCTTCAATCATGGTAGTCAGCTTATCGTATAATCTATCATTTGCAGATACTCAACCAACTAAACCAATAGTCTGAACGCTGTAATGTTCCAATCATCGAAGAATTTTTTGAATCAACATATCAGTGACACACTCTTGGAATTCATGACATATCCACAGAATATCGTCTTGCGATAAACTATCCAATGGATGTTTGGTCAATAATTGATAGACTTGTGACTTCATTCCAGAAAAAGAAAAATCAAAAATATGCGCATCGATTTCCGATTGAGGTTTATTAACTCATTTCCCATCAAGTAAAATACGCTTGAAATGAATCGCATCAAGAGTTGGTGTAAAATCAGACTGCATATGACGTTCTTGGTATAATTGTGCCATCTGACTAATCCATGGTCATCCAGGATATGATCATCCTAGCATCCTAGCAACCTTATCAAAACTCTCTCATGCTGCATCATCCAGACTATATCATATTTTTTTGATGACCAGATCTTCCATCGTTCAAGAAATAATATACATCTCATTATGACCTCAACTAGCCGTAAGAATTAACCATGGAAAAGGACAGTTATCAATCGATCTATCCAACAAAATTGAAAAAATATGCCCATCAATATGATTTACTCTAATAATAGGTTTATTCAAGAAATTTCAAAGCATACTTGCAACCGCATTTCATACAACCAATGATCATGGGAGTCATGGCTCAAGTGTCACTGTAATACTATCGCAACTCATGATCTCATCCCATCAAATTTGGTCCAATAATGAAAGTATTTTTTCTTCATGAAGTCTATATGCTACCTCTGGCACAACTCATCAATAAGGTTGATGATCAGTAATTTGAGAGTATGCACAAAGCACAGGGTTTGTAAATACCCCTTGATCATAAGTCACAATACCCAAAGAAGTATCATCACAACTTGTTTCTATAGCCAATGTTTTCATAGCAATATAAAGATAACTAATGTGCAACCAAACGATGATATTTTCGAATAGCTTTTAACTCAGAAAAAATAACTAAAGCGAAAAAGACAAACAATATTCCTCCAAATACTCATGCGCCTACCATCGATCACGATGATGATCACGGCAAATAGGTGATAGGCTGATTTTGTTGTAGAGCCTGTATTCAAGCATTACCCAACAATACAATCGGTATCAATTGGATCAGATTATGAAACATATGTATCCAGATACTTGCACCCAATCACGCGTTCATTCTAATGAATCATAACATAATACCCAAAAATAACTGAGGTATAACCAATAATATAATACGTCGATCAATCGTTCCAGAAAGATCAAAATTTGAAAGATGAACTCATGCAAATATGAAGGTCAATAACCAAAACAACCAAGGAGTAAACGTAATATACCATCTACTAATACGTGGAAATCGTTGTTTTATAGCATGAAATACAACTATTACAATCAAGATATATAACATATAAGAACTGATAGATTTCCAAAATTGATTAAAGGGAAGTCAGTGAAATCGTGAATCAAAAAAATATGTTATTCATACAAACACTAATGATCACAACAATAATGCTACATTCCATCATCACCACTTCATACCCGCCCTAAAAGCAAGCTCTTCCATCAATGGTCATAATACTACGGCAAGCAATAAAACAAAAACAATATGTTCTCATGTAATAAATTGGATTAACTTAATAGGCTGAAATTGATCAGTAAGATCAGGCATGGTATAAGTCAACAACGATGTGTATATCAAAACAAGAAGGTAGAACAAACCCCATGTGCGGAGAATTCTCCACCATGTTCGTCATGATGAATCAGTACGATATGACGAAAGAAAATCAATAAGTGATACTATAATGCTCATAGGAGATGAAAAGATATATTGGTCCCAACAGGAATCGAACCTGTATTACACCCTTCGCAAAGGTGTGTCCTATCCATTGAACGATGAGACCATAGTACTTGAGGATGTAATTATTGAGTATGTATTCAATCTTTGGTTATCATATCCAAACTTGTATAACGCTCAGAAGATGGTTTAAAAAATAAAAACCAAAACAGAGCTGCAAACAAAATCAAAATAATTACACCATTGGTTACACTCCATGCCTCTAAAACAAGTAATATAATGTTTGATAACATATATAATGCTATCAACAATGATGTTTTATATGAAAAATTTGATATATAAGTAAGTTTCTTATCAGATCGTTTGATTCAGCATATATATAATACAAAATAAGATAGTCACCATACAAAAAATAATAACCCTACTGAACCAATAATGACACCTACTTGAGGATCTTGAAATGGATCAATATATACTCATACTAACACCAAAACAACCAAGCCAATAAGTAACTTGATTGCAGATAAAATCATATGAATGTTATGGAAATAACGCATAATGATAAGAATAATAAGTACACACTATAATAAAGTTATTCTTGAATACAAGTCTAGAACAAAGGCAATATTATTTATCTAAGAATCGCAATGGATTCAATATGATGAGTATGAGGAAACATATCCATAGGCTGAATCTCATCACAACTAAAAGATGATGATAATAACATCATATCTCTAGCCAAAGTAACAGGATTACATGATATATAAGTGACTATAAGATGAGGATGAATTGATTTGAGGTCAATCAAGACATCTACGACATCACGATGAAGTCAAGATCTAGGAGGATCAACAATAATCAAAGATATATCATTGACATAATATGAACTCTCTCACTGTTCATCATTCATTACAATGATTCAGTTCTTATGTGTGAGAAGTTTTTCAACCTTGCCAGATATGAACTGATATGGTTGTGTCACTACATTGCGACGAGCATTTTCATAAGCATCCAAAACTGCAGAAGGTGTTTCTTCAATTCAAAGTAATTGCTGACCAAGTCATGATGTAATACAAGCCAATCATATTGTTCACGTTCCACAATAAAGATCAAGTATTATTCATTTATTATAATCTGCTCCCAAAGCATCTTTTGATAACTTGATAGCAGTATAATAGAGAACTTCTGCCCCATGAGTATTTGTTTGAAAAAAAGATTGTGGAGATATATCAAACATAAGCTTATGCTCTCCAATAGTAAGAAATTCATTAATTTTCCCTGTTCAAGATATAATACTATGTTGACTATCTCTAGTTGATACTACATCAGCCAAACTATCATTGAGTATCAATACACAGGTAGTAATATCACTATAGGACGCAACATACGATGATAGTATATCTTGAAAGTTTTTTCATGTTGTATCTTTCCATCAGATAATAGATGGATGTGCGGAGATAATAAGCATTATTTCATGAGTATTTTTTGCTTGTCTTACCATCAGATGTCTCAGCATTCATTGATGTTGAACTTGATCATAAACGGGTATATGAAGTGAATAGAGTAATGTTTTGATTTGTTGAAAAAGTGTATTAATCCTTTCATCAACCAAAAAACATTCATCAATATCTACAATTTTTCCAAACATTCACTGTCTGTGAAATCCAAGTGATCGATCGCTCAAAATCTGCTTATCATCTCATCTTCATGAGATAAATTTACCAAAAGAATACTCAATCTTGTTTCTATATCATCGGATAGTAGGACTTGGAATGACTGGTAAAACGATTAAATTATTATGATGATGACGAAAACTGTCAATTACAATATGTTTTTTGAGTTCCAACTGTTGTTCATAAGAAGCAATTTGCCATTTACAACCACCACATCATGTTTTGTGAGGTGGTAATGAGTTATGAGAGTAGATATAATGAGGACACTTAATTGTATCAACATGATACATAGGATCAAAAGAATGAATAGTTACTATATGACACTCAGCATAATCCTTGTATGATTTAATAACCTTAAGATCGCATACCATACCAGGAAGTGCTCAACCTTTGATGATCAATTTTTTACCATCATGAAAACGACCTAATCAAATTCACTCATAGCCTACTTTTTCAATAGTTATATTCTCAAGTATGTGATGTTTTTTCATATCTCTGATAAGATAAATACTACCTATGATCTACCTGCACTATGATGGCCTTGTAAAAAAGAAATAATTTACTATAGTATATTTTATAGTAATTATTGATTCTTCAAATTCAAGAACTGTATTATTTATTTAATCATATCAATGAGGTATGGATCATACGCTACAAACACTTCTAAACAAAGAACTCAGAAGACAACAAGATTCTCTAGAGCTTATCGCATCAGAAAATTATGTTTCCAATGATGTATTATCAGCATACAGTAATGTTTTTACCAATAAATATAGTGAATGATATCCATGAGCAAGATATTATTGAGGTAATGAAATTGTTGATAATCTGGAAACATATACACAAGAACTTGCCTTAAGAATTTTTGGATTAAACCCACAAATATGGTGAGTCAATGTCCAACCGCTATCTTGATCAGTAGCAAATCTCGCAGTATATACATGAACTCTCAATCCATGAGATACGATTCTAGCAATGGATTTATCAGCATGAGGACATCTCACACATGGTATGTCACTCAATGCCAGTTGACGTTATTTTGAGATTATTTCATATTGAGTTGATTGAAAAGGATTAATAGACTATACTTCAATGAAAGAGTTAGCACTCAAGCATAAACCTAAACTTATTATCGCTGGCTTTTCTAGTTATCCAAGAAATATCAAATGGAATGAGTTTTATGAAGTTAGACAAACACTTCAAAATGTCTGACATGAATGTTTATTAATGGCAGATATCGCTCATAGTGCATGATTAATAGCATGATGAGTTTTGGAATCTCCTTTTTTAGCAGATTTTGATATTATCACAACAACGACACATAAAACATTGAGGTGACCAAGATGAGCACTAATTTACTATTCAAAAAAAATACAAGACCTTGAAAAAAAAATCAATAGATGAGTTTTTCCTGGAGTGCAATGATGACCCTTTGATCATGTCTTGGTTGCCAAAGCTCAAGCTTTCATAGAAATACTAGAATCACCCATCAAATGGTCTACATATTGCCAACATATCTTGGATAATACCAAAATATTGGCTCAAACATTAATTGAAAATGGACGAACATTGGCTACCTGATGAACCGAGAATCACATGATCGTAATGGATGTTACCTCATGGATAAATCCGAAAACATGAATAAAGTATGATACATGATTGACAGGCAAGACAGCATCAGATCAACTTGAAATGATAAGTCTATCGGTCAATAAGCAGCTTATCCCTCACGATCAACGTACACCCCAAGATCCGTCCTGAATCAGGATCGGAACACCAGCTATTACTACTAGATGACTACAAGGTAATGATGTCAAGTTGATTGCTCAACTTATTCATGAATGTTTATTAAATCTGCAAGATAGGCAGATTCTACATGAAAAGATCTTGCAATTATGTGCAAAATATCCATTGTGGTATTAAATAACATGGATTAGTATTTTTATATTATATAACATATAACATATAACATGATAATTTCCTTAGTACTTATTGATGCTCGAAATACTTTATTTTTATGATCTTGAATTGATCTTATTCTGAAAACATTACTTGATTCAGTAGAAACAGAAAAATTAGTAGTAACAAATGCAAATCCACGTGAACAAATTGAGTATGGTATTAATCATTCCCCCTATCCAGTGTTTACGATGAATCACAATCCCAATAAAACAGATCCGAGTTATTTTAACATTCTGATGTCTAACTATCATCTACAGGCAACAGATATAATCTATATAGAACATAACATAAAAGCGGTAGAATCAGCATCTTCTCTTGGTATATCATCATATCATTTTGATAAAGATCTCAGAGATATAGATAAACTCAAAAAACGAATTCAACAACAACTCTATCAGTAGATAATTTATTTTTTACTATAAAAATCATGCTCAAATCATTATTTAATGCTCTCAAATGGTCTGCTATAGGCGTTGCTATGGGTCAGCTTATCTCATGATATCAAAAAGATAAGACATTTAAGTCAAAACTGCATAAAGCTCAATGATGGAACAAACTTAAAGAAGCATGGAGTTATCTAGTAACTCATAACAAGCATTTGATCGAGAATACCAATATCGATACATTGTTAGAAGAAATAAAAACAACCGCTTCCCAAGCACAAAAACAACTTAATCAAGAAGTTGACAAAGTAAAAAATATGAACACCGATGAACTAATAACAACAGTAAAAACAAACACAACCAAAGTAATTAATACTGGTAAAGCTATAAAAGACAAAGTTATAACAAAGGCTGGTCAAACACGAGATGAAGCAATGATATTGTTTCACAAAAAATATGATCATATTGAAACTGAGCTACAAGATTTTGAATCAAAGGCGCTTACGTATGGAGAAGAGTCATGGACTGAATATTATAGACAAATAGCATCAAAATTTGCTCTCCGAAAAAAATCAGCCACTAAATATCTTACCGATGGTGTTTTGGCTGCCGAAGAACAGTTTGATCTAGAACAAAAAATAAAATATCTATCTCACAAACTCGAAGAACTCAAGACAGAAAAAAAAATGTAGCTATCAAGTATCCTTTGACTAACTTGATGAGAAAATTATACTCTGTATGATGCTATACTTTTTTTATGGAGATGAGTTTTTTGTTAACCTCAAAGTTCGTCATCGAATCCAAGAATTTGCCACTAAACATGGTGGTGAGAATATCATAAAATTTGATGTCAAAACACGAGATACAAGATCAGTCACTGAGTCTATCTGGTGATGATGACTTTTTGCTACGAAAAAACTTATTCTCATACAATGACTCCCCTTGGATACAACAACCAAAATAAATGAATCTACAAAAGAAAGCCTCAATGCCTTTTATGATTATTTCACTGAACATACTAATACCATCCCCGATGATCATCTGATGATATTATATACTACTACTCCTGATAAAAAAACCAGATGGGCAAAATGGTGTTTTGATGAAAATAATACAATCATTAAACGCATAGAACATAAAGCTGATAAGCAGACTATGTATGAATATATCAGTACACAAACACAAGGAGTTATTGTGTGAGATATAGCTCAAACATTGATTGATAGTTGTAATGAAAACATGTTTATGATCAATAATGAGATAAAAAAGATCAATGCATGGCTTGCAAGCAATCCATCTAACTCCTATGATTCATACTCTCTCAAAGAACTTATATCACAGATTGTTTCTAGTGACCACCAAATAGATGTATGGACTTTTTTGGATGGAATACTACTTGAGTGATCACAAAAAAGTATTGATAAATTAATTACTTTTGGTAAACAAGATAATAATACTTTTCAGTTCCTTGGTTTATTGTATCGATCAATATGATGAATTATCAACCTCATTGATTGTCGAGAACATGACATAACTCAACCATGAGAGCTTACCTCCAAAACCAAGTTACCTCCTTTTACTGTATCTAGATATTTGTCCAAAAAAGATACGCTCATCAAAAAAAAGAATGTGTTTCATAAACTCTATCATGATCTAGTCGCTATGGATTATAATCTCAAAAAAGGCATACTACCACCTGAAGCATTTTGGAATGAAATAGTATGATTATTTACCATCAAAAACCGATAAAAAAAACTCATAACATATTCATCATGAAATATTATCGATATCGTCTTCCATGACTTTCACTTATCGAAGTCTTGATTGCTATTGCAGTATTTGCTGTTGGTATTTTGTCCATTGCTTATCTGGTTATCAATAATGTCTGATTGTATCAAAAATCAAAACTTAAAACAACAGCTACCATGCTTGCGAAAGAATGAATTGAAATAGTTTATAATCGTCGTGATACTAATATTAAAAAATGATGGTTACGAAACTGTCTAGAGTTAGAGCCTTGAAGTTATGCATGAGCATGTAAGACATACTTTCACGATATTAATGACCTTGGATGATTAAGTGTACGAATGATTGATACTGACACCGACCAAGGGTACAGATTTATCAAGCCCGCATGAACACTTGCAAACAATAGTCTTTACTTAAGACCAAGTAAAGATGGCCCTTTCAAAGTATATACCTCATTCTCAAACGTCAAAATCATATGAACATCTGATCGTACACCTTTTGTAAGAACAATTACCTTTCAACCAGTCTACTTAGAACCAGAGTGACAACAAGCACATCCCGATAAGATACTCAAAGTAACCAGCACAGTATATTACAAAAAATGAGTATATAGTTGATCGGTAGCCATTCAAAGTTTTATTTGAGATACTTTGGATACTATTCCTTTGGATTATTTTATCAATTAGAAAGCATCTCATACTAGTATCTTATATAATTATTTGATGATAGGGAAAAAATATCGTCTCACAACCAAAGAGGTAAACTTTTTACTCAAAAAAAGACAAATACAATCATGATCAGATGTGTTATTTTTTTGGTTCTGACAATATTCAAATCGTTCTTACAACCAATTTGGAATCCAATTATCAACCAAAGTTCATAAACATGCAACCAAAAGAAACACACTCAAAAGAATGCGATATAATGCTATAAAAATATGATGACTACTTACTACGACATTAGAACAATGAACACTATGATTCAAAAAAATCATGATTCTTCCGCATAAAACAAGTATTGAAACATGGAATCAATTATTGGAACAAAAAAATCGATGAGCATTACAAACAATAATAGATAATAATCTGAAAAGATTCATTATTACAAAAAAACATATCAGTCCACACGAGCAATAATATAAGGTATAAGAAAAAACAACATAAGGAACAACTTGAACCATAACAAAAGATAATTACTAGTATGATGTTCTTTTTTTTATTTATACTCTCTCTCATGCGAAAAATAGTAAAGACAATTATCATTATAGCTTTGGTAACACTCTGATTATCTTATCTATTCAATCCATTTGATAGCATCTCTGTACAAGACGGTAAACAAGTTGTCTCACAGGTAAGCAAAAATCATGATGTTGATCTTGGTTTATTTTTGACTCAGTTCAAAAATAATCAATACCAAGAAATAGAGCTTATATGAGATGAAAAACTTATTGGGAAAAAAGAACTTGGAAGATCACTCCTTATGAAAAGTAATAGCTTATGACAAGATATCTACAAACAAGATCTTGAGACCTATACTACATACAAGCCAAAATCAACCTCATTGAATGATTTATGAGTTATTGGATCCTGACTTGGATGAACAGGTTTTACCAAAATTATCATCAATAACAATGAATGAAGTTTTTTAGGTAAGTTACTAGTTGAAGATTTGTTACCATTTCTGATTATTTTTTGATTATTTATGTTTTTACTGAATAAATTTTGACCCAAATGATGAATGCCCTTTGGTATCAAGTTGGGTACCTGAAACAAAAAAGATCAATCTATTTCTTCAAAAACAACATTTAAGGATGTAGCTTGAATGGAAGAAGTAAAACAAGAACTTGCAGAAATTGTTGATTTTCTCAAACATAGTGAAAAATACACCAAAGTATGAGCTAGAATCCCTAAAGGAGTCCTACTATATGGAGCACCATGATGTGGTAAAACATTATTAGCTAGAGCGGTTGCATGAGAAGCAGGGGTTCCTTTCTATAGTGCAAGTGGTAGTGAATTTATGGAGATGTTAGTATGAATGGGGGCAGCAAAAGTAAGAGAACTTTTTGGGAAAGCAAAAACTACTGCACCAAGTATTATCTTTATTGATGAAATTGATGCAATTGGTAAAAAAAGATGATCATGACATACCTGATGACACCAAGAACAAGAACAAACACTCAATCAGATATTGACTGAAATGGATGGTTTTGAACAGTGAACAAACGTAATCGTTATGGCAGCAACTAATCGTCCTGATACATTAGATCCAGCATTACTTAGGTCATGAAGATTTGATCGCAAAATTATGGTTAGCAATCCTACACTGGAAGAAAGAGTTGAAATTATAAACTATTATCTCACCAATAAAACAGTTGATCCAAACTACAATTTGGAATCATTAGCAAGGAGACTATCATGATTTGTGGGCGCTGACATTGAAAATATAGTCAATGAAGCGGCACTCAAGGTGGCTAGAGAAGAAAGGACGACCTTGATTGAATCGGATTTTGAATATTGATTTGAAAAAACACTTATGGGACCAGAGAAAAAAATCAAAACTCTTAAAGAAAAAGAAAGAAAAATTGTAACCTATCACGAACTAGGTCATGCGGTAGTAAGTCACTTATTACCAAATTGTGACCCAGTTGAAAAAATTAGTATTGTAAGTAGATGAATGGCTCTGTGAGTAACATGGTTTAGCTCGCAAGAAGATAGTTATCTTAGATCCAAAGCTAAATTTTTGGATGATATATCATGATTACTTTGAGGAAGAGCGGCCGAAGAGGTATTTTTTGGTAGTGAACAGATTACCACATGAGCATCAAATGATTTTGAAAAAGTAACTAAAATGGTATATGACATGGTAACCAAATATGGTATGTATACAGAAATAGGAACGCTTAATTTATCAAATGATGATTACTCTATCACCAAGCCATACTCAGAAAAGACAGCCGAACTCATTGATCAATTAGTAAAAAAAATTGTAGAGGAACAATACAACCAAGCTGTCACACTTATACAATCAAAAAAACATGATATTACAATCATGGCTTGAGTTTTATACCAAAAAGAATACCTTACAAAAGAAGAATTTGAAAAACTTATGAATGCAGGAGATGATATTGAATCAATTGCATCCTCACTATAGATTAAATTGTTGTAAGTTATTTAGTATTGTATTCTGATTATCATGGATATCGTTATATGGATTGTTTGTATTGTCATAGGTATCGGAGTTGGTTACTTGATTTTCTATTTTCGTTATATGGATAGAAGCTTGGTTGATGACCTGAGAAAGACAATCGAAGAACAACAACAACATATTCAACACACTATGATCGATGCTAAGGAGTTCGAAGAACAAAACCGTATTCTCAAAACAAAAGTATCAGAATTATTACTCAAAAATGATGATTTAACAAAGATAACGTCTGAACTATATCGTTACTATCATCGCATCAAAGAGTCACATCATAAAGCACTCGAACTTGTTGATATGCTCAAATCATTTGATAGTGAATTTGATGAAAAGATAAAGATAAACTGAGACATAAAACAAATCCCTATCAATATCTCTCATGACCAACCGAAAAGATTTTAGATTATTTATATAACTACTCTTATGCCTAGCCTCAAAACTATTAAAACAAAAATTAAATCCACAGGAAATCTCAAAAAAATATCAAGAGCTCTCGAGATTATATCTACCATAAAACTCCAAAAAAACAAAGCTAAAGTAGAGGCAGCAAAACAGTATTTTTTAGATTTAACAAAACTTATTGCTCAGGTTTCATCTAAACTTTCACTGTTTGATACTCACCTATCATGAGTATCTTCCAAAGATCTAGTCATTGTAGTAAGTTCCGAAAAGTGACTATGCGGAGGTATTAATTCAAAAATTACCAAATTAGTCAGTCTACATTATGACCCTGATCATGTTGATGTTTTTGCCATAGGTAAAAAAGCTTATGAGTTTTGTAAAAGAACTGGATACAATATCGTTGGATATCTTAATCTCAAAGATGAAGTTGCGCAAAAAGACATTACACCACTTTTGGTATTTTTAGAATGACAAGGTAAGCAGTATCAACATATTGATATTGTCTTTAATTACTTCCAAAGCATCCTTACACAAATCCCCTCTCAACTCAGACTATATCCTATGACTCAATCCCATATTATCGAGTTTTTACAAACAATTGGCGCTCCTAAACTCGAACTAGAAAACTCCCATAAATCATTCAACTTGCTTGAACCCGATATCAGAACAGTCCAACTTGAACTTCAAAGACAAATGAGAAATTACCTAATCACCGCGACAATACTCCAAAATAAAATTGCTGAACATGCAAGTCGTATGATTGCTATGAAAAATGCAAAAGACAACTGTACCAAATTTATTGGATCGCTGACACTACAATTTAACAAACTCAGACAAGCTATCATTACCAAAGAAATATCAGAAATAACCGCTGCAAAAATAGCTATGGAGTAAAATACAAAAGATTAAAAGGATTATAATACGATAATCAGAAAAAGATCATAACAACAAAAATAAAAAAAAGAAGAAACAGCTTGAAATACATCAACAAAAAAGTATATTCCCAACTACATTTGTTGTCCCAATCGTTGTGTATTACAACGAACAAATGTACTTATAGAATAATCATAGCAATATTGAAGTATATTTCGGGAACTAGCTCAGATGGCTAGAGCGCGCGGTTTGGGACCGCGAGGTCGCGAGTTCGAGTCCCGCGTTCCCGAAATTTGTTCATTTTTTTTATGGTCGTATAGCTCAGTTGGTTAGAGCGCTTCTCTGATAAGGAAGAGGTCGATGGTTCAAGTCCATCTACGACCACCATTAGTATAATTGAAGTATGGTTAGAGCGAGCCGAAGGATCGGCTAGGTCGATGGTTCAAGTCCATCTACGACCACCATTAGTTTTACATCTATATTTATGCCAGGGTAGCTCAGTTGGTAGAGCAGAGGCCTGAAAAGCCTTGTGTCGGCGGTTCGATCCCGCCCTTTGGCACCATGAAATACTAATGCGTATATCATAAATTTCTACTACGAACTAGTAGTTTTTTTTATCCTTTTTTTATCCTTTGATCCACCGCTTCCTCATTTCAAAAAATAAAAATCACGCCAATCAAAGTCATATACACAATACAATGTCTATAAATGATAAAGGTGCAAAACCAAAAAATCATCACCATGGTAAATAGATAACGATAAACTGCATTCAGAGCGCTATAAAAGCTGATCAAAATAAATATCGATTGGGCTTCAATTTCCAAGCGAATATCTGATGATCTCTAATAGAAAATAAAAGAAACATCTCATATACAATAGCAAAAAAAGTACTGATAGTTCTGGCTATAGCCAATCATTCAGTATTCAGCTTATAGATAAATAATCCAATTCCTATAGAAGCAGAAATGATTGTAGAAATAAAAATATAAAACCATGAACCATCAAGAAGTCATTCTCTAGGGCTACGAGGAGGTTTTTTCATAACCATACCATTACTACTATCAAAACCCAATGCCAATGTAGGGATACTATCTGTTACTAAATTAATCCATAATATTTGAATTGCGGTTAATGGAACCGGTAATCCAATCATAAAACAAAAAACAATTTTAAACAGTTCATCAAAGTTTACTGATAACATATATACAATGAATTTTTTGATATTATTATAAACTGTCCTACCATGTTCAATGGCACTCACAATAGTAGCAAAATTATCATCCAGGAGCACAATATCTGATGCGTCTTTGGTAACTTGAGTACCAGTGATTCACATAGCGCATCCAATGTCGGCAGCCTTGAGAGCAGGAGCATCATTAACTCCATCTCATGTCATGAGCACATGTTCTCAATGTTCTTTTAGTCTATCACAAATAAGTACCTTTTGAACTGGTGTTGCTCTTGCGATAATCGTATATTCTTCTAAAAGTTCAGCAATATTAAGAGATTGTTCCAGTGTTTTTCATTCAATAGCCTTTCCTTTAATACCTATAGATGATGCGATAGCCTGAGCTGTTAATAACTGATCACCGGTGATCATAATAATACGAATACCTGCATCATAACATGATCTAATAGCATTACTTACCTCCGCTCTTGGAGGATCAATCATTCATACAAGTCAAATAAAGATAAAATCGGTATGTTGAGTTGTATCTCTTCGTCATACTCATAATACCCTAATTGCATTGCGCGCATAATGATCATTCTGATTTAGAATCGAAGTACGTAAAGGATCAGAAATCTTGATAATGATACCATCAAGTATCATATGTGAACATAATGCTAATATCTGTTCTGGAGAACCTTTGAGATATTCTATAGAACCATGTTTTGTAATCATATATTTGGTATTGCTATCAAATGGTATTTCTCATGTTCTAGGTTTGAGAGTAATATTGAATGATTCAGTAAGCTCAAGTAATGCTATTTCAGTTGGATCTCATACATGTGGTAAGGCAGCATCATTGCAATGAGTAATGGCTTCACATAATAGTTGAAATCCATACACTCAATGTATATCTTCTGGTAAGGGTTGTCAAACTTGTAATGTAAAAGCATGTCAGCTTATCCATAAATCGGTAACAGTCATATGATTTTGCGTTAATGTTCACGTTTTATCAGTACAAATAACAGTGGTCATTCAAATTGATTCGATAGATTTAAGTTTACGTATTAATGCATGACGACGATACATATTTTGCATTGCAAAAGCCAATGTAATAGTCACAACTGCGACTAATCATTCAGGGATACTACTCACAGCAAGACTAATAATAATAAAAAAAAGATCATGCAGTGATAATCATTTATATAATCATAATCATAATATAATCAGAGATAATAAAGCAACTATTAATCAAATTTGTTTACTAAATTGAGTGAGTTTTTCTTGTAATGGGGTTTTTCATTCTTTTTGAGACTGCATCAAAGCAACCATTGCACCAAGCTGAGTATTGATTCATGTGTACTGAACTATACCAATTCATGATCACTGAATGATAGTGGTTCACGAAAAACATCGATCATGACGCTCTGCTAAAGGAGTGTTTTGGTTTGATAATGTTGTAGCATTCTTGAGAGAAGGTAAACTTTCTCATGTTAATATAGACTCATTTACTCATAACATATTAGATTGTTTCAGAAGAAGATCTGCTCATACAGCATCTCCAGCTTCCAAAAAAAGAAGATCTCATGGAACAAGTTCTGTAGAATCAATAAGTTGTTTTATACCATCTCTCAGTACTTTGACTTGTATAGTCGAACTTGTGAGTAATACCTCCATTCATTGTTCAGCTTTATATTCTTGATATATTCATAGAAGAGCATTGATTATAATGATTGCAAGGATAATCCATGCATCAATAATTTCTCCCAATAAGAAACTTAATCACGAAGCTCCAAGTAAAATCCAAACAATAACATCTTTAAACTGATCGATAACGATACTTAAAAGGTGAACATGAGATTGGTGAGGAAGTATATTTGAACCATACACCAAACGCTGAGCTTGCACTTGCTCAGTAGTAAGTCAGTACTCAGTAGAATGTATATCTATCTGATTCATAGGTTAATATAATCAAAAATAAATATAATCTCATTAATGTACTGCAATCTGTATATTATTTCATGCTTCCACAAGCGATTCTAGAGACCCATGAATATGATCATGAATTTGAATCAACTCAATAACAGCTTCTGATACTGGCTTTCATGTATGGGTAAATAGTTGCATTTTGGACTCATCTCGTAATGCAAGTTGACGTATTGCATCACTTGCTTGATCTCGATGATGAGCACGAATAAAAGCAATAATAGACTCTATCTGATGATACAGTTCTTGTAAATAAAGGCTTGTTTCATTATCTTTCAAATCATATATCTTACCAAATGATTTCATCGTATCTTTGCAAAGTTTAAGAGCTTGCATTGTTTCTTGGAGATAATCAACAAGTTGTGAATTATCCTGATGTTGAACAGCAAACTGAAAGAGTTTATCAAATTTTTTCTTTTGGGTATAATAGGTATCTTCAGAGTATGAGTGTGGATTCATAAATCGTTTATCGATCAGATCAATATGTTGTAAATGTAGATTAGTAGTATCATGATATAGAATTTGTATAATAGTTTGTTTATCTAATGTAGGATCAATATGATCTATACCTAGCGTCTCTTTCTGATTATTCGGTATTATTTTTTCCAATAATATAGCTATAGAGTTAATAAAAGGTATGTGTATTAATCAACCCACAGACTTAAATAAAAGAAAAAAGATAATCAGACCATTGACATTACTTTTGGTCAAGCCCATAAACCAAGGTTGGTTCGATCCAAATCATCGTACCGTAGTAATCAAGTTAGTAACAAAAGAAAATCACAATGCAAAGATACCACAAGTGACCATATTAAATAAAAAGTGACTTATAGCTACCTGCTTTTTGATCGATGATCACGATCCCAGTGCTACAAACATTGCGGTAGAAGTAGTACCAATATATGCTCACATAAGCACTGCTGCTGCCATAGGAAAAGGTATTATATTTTCAAATAATGCAGTCATTGTGATAATAGTCATTGCACTACTTGATTGAATAATAATTGTACCGATTAAACCAATCAGAATATATCGACCCCATCACATATGTACATACGAACTCAAATCAATAGCAGATCTTAGAAATTTAATACTATCTTTCATATGTTCTAATCCATAAAATACCAATCACAAACACATGAGACCTAAAAATAATTTGTGATATCTTTTGGAAAACATTGCTCATAATCATCCTATTGCTATCATGGGCATAATCAGTGAATCCATATCAAAACCAAGTCCAAATAATCAAATTAATGCTTCCATAAAAACTGATCCTATATTCATGCCAATAATCATGGCAACTGCATGATTCAGAGCTATAAGTCATCATCATACCAATGCCAAAATAATAAGAGATACGGCACTTGATGATTGTAATATATTTACTAATCCCATTCATAATATAATCGATTTAGTCTTGGTTCATGTCATAGACTCAATCCATTTTTGAAATTTTACTCCTCATCATTTAGCTAGTCATTCTATTACATCAAGCGCATAAAGAAATAAAGCTATACCTCATAAAAACTGTCGTAGTGTAGATCGTGAAAACATAGTAAAAAAAGATGAGATAAAAAAAGTATATAAAAAGTATACATAAAAATAAATATTTTGCAAAAAAACAAGATAAAAAATTTGACATTAAGATTACAAAAGATTATAATTCACGCATGAATCTATATATGAATCGTTCAGTTTGGTCAAAAACGTGATATCTTTTGGTATGCATAATCATTGAATTGTGTTCTCACCAATTCATGGTTTTTTCTCAAGATGAAAGTTCTCAAGATGAAAGTATCAGTCCGATAAGTATAGATCAAATAGATCAAACACCTTCACCTTTAAGTATAGATCAAATAGATCAAAAACCTTCACCTTCAGTATCTTCGGAAACAACGACAGAAACAACGACAGAAATAGCAACTGATACGAACTATAATAAAGAAACTATCAGTAATTCATGATCGTATCTTGATTCATGATCTCTGATACTTGAAACTCAAAATAACTGAATCAATGATAACACATGAGAGGATACTAGTAGTCACAATAGTGGCACAAATGAAATTATTACTCTGATCCAAGATACTAATACCATCACCAAAGATAATCAGAAAGAAGATAGTGATACCGAGTCAAAGAATACAACACACACTATACTGATACAAGGCCATAATATGATGAAGGCATTTATAGATAGTGATACCTTGATTAATACTGTATCACCTGAAAATTATATAGTGTGATTTTATGATACAAAAAAATCTCACACCCAATGACAAGAGTCCTATATAACACAATGAACCTATTATGAGTGAACCTATAACAACAATATAGAATCAAATCAGCATCAAGAGTGATTATATCAGGAATGAAACACCATCTATGAATCAGAAGAGGACGATGATAGCGAGGAAGAGGATACGACCTACATAAATGATCCATCGTTCATTGAATTTTGATTTTGAGAACAAGGCAAACATCTAATCTTTTCTAAACCAGTACAAATTCAGGTACCGGTTATGATTGATGGTAATTACCAAATTTTGGTTCAGCATGAATGAGACTCATATTATAATGAATTTGGCTTATCTATAGATCCTAATACAAACTGTAATGAAGACTGATCTACAACACTTCCAAGCAATAATATAAATTCAATATGATGAGTAGTTACCTTTTATACCTGCGGAGCATCAACCTTTATTCTTAATCCCAATGGAACATGAGCAAATGATGCAGTAGTGTGGTTCAAAGGTGATGCTGGCACTAGTACCACCACCCATGGTGCAGCTGTTTTAACATGGACCGATCAAGTAGCATGAGCAGTTTACACTAAAACAGCATGAGGAACACCATTTTATTATGATAGTACCTGACTCAATCGAAATCCAGTTCTCACATGAAATAATACCAGAGAATTTCTGAGAAATGTTTGATCGGCAGGAGCACATAACAACTGGACGGTTTTCACAGTTATAAAATCAAACACCCTATCAAACTCATCAGATCTTATCTGAAATACAAGCACTAGAATTAGAAATGAACAACAAATAAATACGGCAAGATGGTGATTTAGTCGTGTATGAATTCATTATACAAGCACAATAAATCATGCTTTCACTACTTTCGAACTAATGACGATAGATCATATTAATACCTCTACTAACGTAAACTTTGAAACACATCAAGCAGGTACTATGCTAACCAATGCACTCAATGTATGAGCTAGTATTGCCCCGCTTACCCCAGATAGAGTTTGATTGAGTTTTAATGGCTATTATGCAGAAGTTATTATGCACAATTATGTTCTTTCCACCAATGAAAAACAAAAAGTCCGTACATATTTAGCAACAAAATATTGACTCACTCTAGCTCATAACTACTTGGATACTTCATGAACTCTAGTATATAACATATCAAGTTATCCATATGATATAGCCTGAATAGGTAGAGATGATGCAAGCACACTCTATCAAAAACAATCTAAATCTATTAATAATACATGAAATATAACAGTATCACTTGGTGCTATAGCCACAAGCAATCAAACAAATAGTTCTACAATTAGCACCAATAAATCATACACGCTGATTGGTCATGACAATGGAAGTATGGCATGGACAACGGAGTGAGAATATGAGCATACAACCAGAGAACGAAAAGTTATGGAGACATGATCTATTGGCTCTGTTAGAATTACCGTATCAAGTGGCATGTTTAATTCTCGAAGTGGAGATCTATATCTTTTAGTTGATACTGATGGCAATTTCAGTAATGCTACAGGTTATGTAATGACCTCATGAAGTAATGGAACACGATATATTGATTTTGATTTTTCATGATGAACCAGCTATATTGCATTTGGTCGAAAAAAAGGAGGCAATATTTGTATCGAATCACCAGTATTATTTACTACTTGAATTATAGCACAAAATAGTAATCAGATTATCGAATATCAATTTGATTATTTCAAAGTAAATGATGGGAAATGATCAAATACATGATACTATACTACTGTAAGCATATCAGCACTTACCGGAACATATGGTAATACGATATCAAATAGTGCTATCGAACGAAAAGCTGATCCTATCACCACACTAAGTGGTTCAACTAATACGTGAGTATTACTGTGGACATGAATGAACACTTATCATCCAGCAACCAATGTTGATACCTTTATATATAGAAATAACTGAATCAATAATGGACTACAATGAGTATATTGATCAAAATTACGGATCAAGATTACTATTCCTGCCTATACCAGAATAGGTGTTTATACTGGCACACTAACGTATACGCTTTATGAAAATTAACACTAGTTATATTTTATACTATTATATACTATCTATTATGACCTTTAAACAATTATTGCAATCTACTATCTGAGTATCACTATGAATATTAGTTATATGATCTTGTCTGGTTTATGCCCAACAAGAATCTAATCTTGGTAATCTTACTATTAGATTTTGTAATGATCCTACTATCAACGAATGAACAAAAAGTCTTGAATTAGATACCGAGCCTGGTACAACAAATGAACTTTGTATCTATCTTCATAATTCATGACCAACTCCTCTCATAGTATGACTCAATTTTGTAGATTGAACCTACACAGCTGATGAAGAACAAAAAAAAGCATGTCTACCTGAATCAAGTAAAGAACTATTTGGTAAATATGTACATATCCAAGATAGTGGCTTTGTGATACAAGCTGGGCAAACACTCAAAACAACTTGATTACTTACCTTCCCAGAATGATATGCATGAATTTCAAATGGATGCATAACCGCCCATCTCTTAAATCAAAACTCAAACGCATGAATGTTTCAAGTCTTTTCTCGTAGAGCAAATTTTATTGATGTTTTCGTAAGTTGAACAATTATTCCTTCATTGGAATATAATTTATTACCTGAAGATACAACTCAACCAAATCTATTCAATCACACTTCAATCAAATTATTTGATCGTTTGGTTGATAACACACTATGAATACATTATGAATTATCCAATACATGAAATGTTCCAGTTGACACGACTGGTATCATAAAAATAACATATCGATGGTTCTGGCAATTAGAGTTCAGAGATATAACTACTATTGTTTCTACTAAAGGTAATCAGCCTATCGATATTTTATTACCATCATACATCAAATGGATATGATGACCACTAAAGGTATCTGTTAATACATGGTACAATGCTAAGTTACCAAAAAATAAATGATGAATTACCTTCACAGAAAAAACAATTACTCTTTCTGCTCAATGACGAATCTGGAGTCGAAAAATAATATGAATAATGGTCTTATTGATCTTGATGTGAGTAGTTATCAAAAGAAAAAAAAATAAATCTCCTCAATAATAATTATTATTTGTCTTATAAGATACATCGCGCTATATGAAATGAATCAAACACTATCTTTATGGCTTTCTTATTATATTCCTGGGTGGATGGTGATTTTTTTGATTATTTTTGAACTACAATGATGTATGCTATGCAAATACGGGATGTGGTCATAATTGCTCGGTATCAACAAATGTATCAGTTACTATTTATAATAGCTTTACTGGTATATTAGAACGGTGATCTGCGACCAATCAGTATATAAGCTGATGAATAATATACGTCAATACTCAATTAATACAACTAATAGTCTGAGCAACTGATACTACAACCTATCAACTCAGTTGAGACATATTATGAATACGAACCTGAGCATGAAGTTGAAATTATTCATGATGATATTCCACCATACTTAGTTCATGAGAATGAATCAAACAAATTTGAATAGAGTATATGAAATGAATTGAATCATTTATACCCCCTTGACTAAAACTTTATCTTGATCAAACACCACCTACTTTACCATGATATGTCTTTAGTAATTGACAACTAATGGGTTCAGGAGCCTCTATTATGATACCATTAAGTTGATGAAATTATGATTCATGAGTATGATTTTCATGAATAATCCTTCATATCGCACTAGATCCGCTTATGATGACCGAAGTCATGGTGTCATTATCTGGTAATCAGATTATATTTGATTCATTGAGTCTACCTATAGGAACACTCTATCGATATATAGAAACCATTGATTACCTTGGTAATAGCCGTAGTTGAACAATCCAATGGTTTCACCATATTCTTCCATCAATACCACTCAATGGATGACAATATATACCTCAACCTTTGATACCATACTACTCATGACATCAAATTAATAACTTACCTAAAGATAATGAGAGTCATATTGTAGACAATAATTCCAATAATAATCAATCACCTACAGCAACCTATGGTAAACCTATCAAAAAAAGATTGCTTCAAAATTTTGAAGATAAGGCTCCATGGATAGAACGAATCTTACCGTGAGTACTACCTGATACATGAGTCTGACTCACTATAGATGATTTACACAAAGTAAATAACTATATCTTAGAATCTCTTACATGAATATCACAAAAAAATTCCATACATCAATATACTATCTGGGTATGAGTTATAGCTCTATTGTATTATATCATCATGAATCGTAGGTATATCCTCCTTACTATCAAAAAAAACAAAAAAAGTTCCTCAAAAACTTGACAAATAAATAACAAAAAGTTATAATTATAATAATTGATAATCAGAAACAATAATTATTTTTATTTATCTTTATATTTCTTGTCATCACAATGAAAACAAAAATTTTATGACTCTTTGGTCTCTTGGTGGTAGCTTGAGCATTCAATGCTGTTTATGCTGGCACAGGATGCCTTAATACATGAACATCGTGTACAACAACTACCCAGGTTGAAGTAGAAATTTTACCTGGTGACATCTGTATTGGTTCTACAGGAAGTTTTGATTTTGGTAATTACACTGCATCAAGTTCTTCTCAAACCGTCAATGGAACATTTACCGATCCATTTTATGTTGACGATCTAAGGGGTTCAAATACTGGTTACTATACCACAGTTCAACTATCAGGTGATCTAGTCGGTCCGTGAGGCGCAACCATATCAGGTAGTAATGTTTATATGCAAACAACTGCTATAGGAAATCCTGGTATTACAACATTAGCCGGTTCACCCAATACCTTAGTTGTTATTGATGCATGAATGGGGTCATATCAATCATTGGATGTAGCTAGACAACTTATAAAAAGACCTGCGTGAGCAAACTCAGGTGTTGTAGGAATGTATGGAACATATCCATTGATGCAATTGGTTATACCTCCTTACCAAGCAGTCGGTACCTATACTGCGACATTAGTATATACTTTGTATGAAAATTAAAAAGTTTCATTCAAGTTTCCTTGCATTCTCCTCTCTGTTTATTATAATAATAGCACGTAAATAAAAAACGTGCTATTTTTTATTTTTATTAGTTTATTTGTTTCAGATTATCGTCACATCATGGATATGAAATTTCAATACTCAGAACAACAGACTGATTGTCTGAATTGTTTAGCCTCTGCATGATTATTTACCGCCCTCTCATGAGAACATATTATTGAATGAGATGCTCTTTTTTTTGGGATAATAACCTACATTCATAGTCAACCATTTGGTCAAGATTTTTTTCAGTTATTAGGATTATCAAAAATACCGGCTATTATACAATACTCCAAACAACGTTACAATATCGAAGAACATATTGCCACAACTGGAAATATAGGACACACAGTAGGCAACCAAACATTTGAGCTTCGTATGTCAGAACCAATACAACAACAATTGATTGCCTATAATACACATGAATCAGATAATATTATTGCACTCTTTTCTATTGCTTGTTCTCAACTTAGTAATGAAACTAGAACACGATGTAATAAATCCAAAGTATGACTTGCTACCTTGATGAAAAAACTACCCACCTTGGTCAAACGATCACAAGACATCCAAATGAGTACCAAGCAGTTATTTGAAACACTCAAAGAGTTAAAACAATGAGACTATATATCAATATCAGAACTTAGCAATATGGACTTGGTTAGTTTGGAGATGACAGCAAATGAATATCGTGAAGAATCCAAGAAAGGTTTGCATTCTCTCAAAGATCAGACTATAAATAATCAATTTACTTTATTGTTAACTAAACTCATGGACGCAATCACGAGCATCAAAGATCATAATGATCCAATAAACAAGAGATATAATCTGATTTCAAATTGATTAGACACTGATGAGGAAACCATAGAACCTGATGGTTCTCATTCATCTAAATCAAGTATTGCTACCACTGAAAAACCTGAAACAGAAGAGAAGAAAAAAATGGCTGTAGATTTTTTTGGTACTGATTTAACTAAATCCGCTTCCAAATGAGAACTTGATCCAGTAATAGGAAGAGAAAAAGAAATTGACCAAATTATTTATACATTATTGAGAAAAACAAAAAACAGTCCATTACTCATTGGTGAGGCATGAGTTGGTAAAACGGCTGTAGTAGAGGGACTTGCAATGAGAATTATTTCTTGATCAGTTCCTGAAAAACTGAAATGATATAGAGTAATCAATCTAGATATAACATGAATGGTTGCAGGCACCAAATACCGTTGAGAGTTTGAACAAAGACTTAAATCCGTATTGGAAGAAGCTAGCGACCAATCCAATCAGATTATCTTATTTATTGATGAACTCCATACAATTATGGGGGCTTGAGGTCATGACAACAATGATATGGCTAACTCTATTAAACCTATGTTATCAAGAGGTAAGATTAAATTGATAGGAGCTACCACCTTTGATGAGTATCAAAAACATATTGAAAAAGATGCAGCACTCAAAAGAAGATTTCAAGAAATTAATGTTAATGAGCCATCTGGAGAAGATGCTATTAGTATCTTGGAGGGCCTTAAATGAAGATTTGAATCATTTCATGATGTAAATATCACTCCTGAAGCCATCCAAAAAGCGGTTTGACTTTCTATGAGATACATCCTCAATAAACACCTACCAGACAAAGCTATCGACCTATTAGATGAAGCATCAGCCAGAAAGTCAGTTCTTCTTACTAGTTTAGAACATAACCATGATTTTACTAAAGCTCAGCATGAATTGGAGGTCATCGATCAACAGATACAAGTAGCCGTAGAAGAACAAAATTATTTTAAAGCGGCATCATTAAAGCAAGAAGCATGAATCATCAAAGATCATATCAAATTACTTAGAACCAAATCAAATATGCCTAGTCACCTAAGACCAACTGTTGATAGTAATGATATTGGCAATGTATTGAGTGATAAACTCGGTATACCTACTGATATTATCAATGAGAGTGAAATTCAAAAATTAATAAGCCTCAAACAGACATTTGATAAACAGATATTCTGACAAGATGAAGCAGTTGAAAAAGTCATTAAATCAATCCAAAAATCAAGATTATCAATTATACCAAAAAACAAACCCATTGCATCATTTTTATTCCTATGACCCTCATGAGTAGGTAAAACCTATATTGCTAAACTAATTGCTGAACACTATTTTCACGATCCAAAATCACTTATTAGAATTGATATGTCAGAATTTATGGAAAGATACTCAGTATCTAAAATAATCTGATCGGCGCCATGATATGTGTGATACGATGAAGGATGATCTCTTACTGAGCAAATTAGACGCAAACCTTACTCAGTATTGTTACTTGATGAAATAGAAAAGGCAGACAAGTCTGTTCTCAATATTTTGTTACAAATTCTTGACGAAGGCCAACTCAAAGACAGTAAGTGAAGAATTATTGATTTCAAAAATACAATTATTGTTATGACATCTAATATTGGTTCTGAGTATTTTTCTCAACAAGGTAAGCAAATTTGATTTGATTACAAAGAGCTCAAGTGATCAAACACTGTAGACATAGATCACATCAAACCATTGGTAATTGAAAAACTCCAAGACCACCTCTTGCCAGAATTATTAAATAGAATTGATCATAAACTTGTCTTTTCACCACTGAATATAGAACAACTTACTCATGTATTCAAAAAACTCTATACGCAATTCAAAGAACAACGATCACATAACTCATCAGCAATCGTTCCAGAATTTGATGATCAACAAATTCTACAAAAAGTAAGTGAGCTCTATAATCCCCAATATGGAGCTAGACCAATCGAACAATATATATACAATGAATTAGAAGACAAGGTAATCGAATCACTTTTGAAGTAATTACCCTATCAACACATTAAAAAGATATCTCTTTTGTATGAATTTCACTTGAAATAAAAAATAATCTGATTATAATATCAAATAATCAGATTTTTTATTTTGGTAACTTATTATTATTTCATGAAAATTAATCCAAAAACTATTGTAGCACTTTATGAAGTAATTCATACATTGGGCAAAAAACGATCAATCGAATGATTAGTATTACTCAAGAAATGATCTTGTTCATACTCTGAATTACAAAAAAAACTATGAATAAATAGCAAACTTGTTGCATGAAAAATCAAGGAACTTACTGATAAAAAATTGATAAAAAAAGATAAAGATCAATATAGTGTTACCAAATTGGGTAAAAAGATACTCAAAGAAATAAAGTGAATTTCTGAATTAGTAGAAAAATATGATCAAAAGGATAACAAAAAAAGTAAAAAAGTAAAAAGCACAACATGAAACGAAAAAACAACTATAATAAAAAAATCAATAACTATCAAACAACCAGCAAAAAAATCCATTACAAAAAAACCAATTGCACTAGTCTCCAAAAATAAAAATCTTACTACATGAGTATCTAAAAAAGTGGTAACAAAAAAACCAATCAAAAAAATAGTAAAAAAGTAATAACTCATAACGATCGTTCAGTATTGATTCGATCGTTTTTTGTTATTCAAACATTCTTTTGAGGTCTTCATCTTTAATCATTTCAATAGTCCAAGTTGGATCTCGAACCATAACAATAGTTACCTCATATTCAGGGTACATAACCTGTACAGAGTTTTTCGCTTGTTCAGGAAGATAATCTGCAGCAGGACAAGCTGGCGTAGTTAATGTCATATCAATAACAATCAATCATAATGAGTTATAACTAACAAATCACTCATCATCCCGCTCTCATATTCAGCGTATCTCATATACACGATCATCATCTCCATCTCATAATTGATCAGATCATGATGATAGTTGAGCGTCTTGATTCATAGAAGATACTACCTCCCCTTGTAGAGTCATTATTTTAATGTCATAAATAAGTCCCATGGTTCGAATATCTACCAAAGGAAACTCAGGATCAAAGACCGTTTTGATACAATCAATAACTCATTGAATAGTAGGTTTCATAGAATGATGAATAACAAAACCATTGTATTTTTCAACACAATTCCTATAATAATTCCAACAATAAGGCAGTATTTACACTCATAACACTATGAAAAAACTACACCAAACAAATAATCATCAGCGTCTCATTAAATCAAAAATACTTATCAATAATGAGTTAACCATCATTCATACACTCTTTCCAAGTAATCAAACCGAACTCTATCGGACTACCCCATTTCAACTACTAGTCGCTGTCATCCTCTCAGCTCAATGTACTGACAAACAAGTCAATAAAGTTACTCATAAACTTTTTCAGATTGTCTCATCTCCATGAGATATAATCAAACTATGAGAAGAGGAATTAAAAAATTATATCAAGTCTATTTGATTCTTTAGATCAAAAGCAAGAAATATAATGATAATGTCCTGACAAGTTGTATGAGAAAACTACAAATGAGTCATACCTCGTTCATTGGAAGAACTAACACAGTTAGCATGAGTAGGGATTAAAACAGCAAAAGTAGTAGCTCATACACTGTATGGTGATCCCTATATCGCAGTTGATACCCATGTTCATCGTGTAACCAATAGACTCGGTCGAGTTCATACCTCCACTCCAGAACAAACCTCCAAAATCATTGAATGAATTATCTTTCCTGAACTAAGGTCTATTGCCCATCATAGTCTCATCCTTTTTGGGAGATATCACTGTAAAGCGCGTAAACCACTATGCGAATCATGCCCTCTCTATACAAATTGCGAATACTATCGATCTCTCATGAAAGAAAAGTGATCAAAAATAAAAAACTAATAAAACATATCTGCATTTCATGTTCAGTTAATAGGATAAGTGTCTGAACCCGCAAAATATGCTTTTGATCAAAGTAATACATTGAGTCGTGCCTTAATTTTAGCAAATGTCTCTCTATAATAGCCTCACAAGGTCCTTGGTTTAAACCATTTAGGCATAGTAACACAATAGGAGTCCATACCTACATGACGGGCTATATATACACTCCTTGGGCAATAGTTAATATGATTTGGAATAAGCAATGTTCTGACTTGAAAATTAGAGACTGCTCTATACATACTATCATACGTATCAAAACCAGCAAAATCCAAAAAGATATCATAATGCGGTATTCCTTGGTCAACGAGATAATCATAGATAGCTTTTGTTTCATTGTAGTTACGAGTACTATTATCTGCACTTACCAAAATCTTTTTTGCCTTTCATCCTTTATAAATCTTAATAGCCATATCGGTTCTATCACGAACAATGGCTCATAATGCTCAGTTAGCGTATACCTTTGCTCATAAAATAATAACCGCTTCACTTACTCATGGAATCTCATCGTACGATATCATATAATCTGATGCAAAACTATCGATATGATTATTTACTCAAAACGTAAATAAACTTCATCAAATCAATATCAAAAATCATAAAGGAAGTAACCTTTTAGTAAGCAGAGATAAAAAAGAACTATATCAAGTTTTTATCATATACAATTAATACATTACAATATTCACAATATCAGCTTATTGTTTATCTTTTGGGTTCAGGTATTTTTTCTATAATTAAATCCAATAATTTATCCACATTTTTTCAGGTTTTACCACTTACTGCAAGAATCTGATCAGCAGGTATTCACAATAAATTATGAATTTCCTTTCATACAAGTTCAGGTCTAGCAGCCGGCAAGTCTATCTTATTCAAGACTGGTATAATTTCCAATCATGCTTCAATTGCCATATAGAGTACTGACAATGTTTGTGCTTGAATTCATTGACTAGCGTCAATCAATAATATTGCTCATTCTACAGCTGCCAGTGATCTACTTACCTCATATTGAAAATCAACATGTCATGGTGTATCAATCAAATTCAGCTGATATCATTTTCGGTTCATCCTAACAGGAGTGAGTTTGATTGTAATACCTCTTTCTTGTTCCAATTCTAATTTATC
>DAOQQF010000002.1:0-13128 GCA_035333525.1 Candidatus Absconditabacterales bacterium
GATATGAGGATTTTTAAGAAAAATTCTGGCTATCGCTAATCTTTGTTTTTCTCATCATGATAACTTTACTCCTCTATCTCCAAGTGGAGTATTAAGTCACTGTGGCATATGATCAACAAAATCACACTTTGCAAGTTTTAGTGCACTAAATAAAGCAGTTTGTATTTCAGATTCTGAGGCATCAGATCGACCACGATAACCATATATCAGATTTTCATACACTGTTCCATCAAAAATAGCTGGATCTTGTGTAAGGTATCACACCTCCTGATAGTATGTTTGAAGGTTGAGTTCAGTTAATAACTGATTATCAATCATAATACTCCCCTGTTGTGGATCAAATAATCTTAACAAGAGTTTTACAAGTGTTGTTTTCCCTGAGCCACTGTTTCATACCAATGCAACCGTTTTTCAACCTTTTATAGTCAGATTAAACTGTTCAAGAAGGTCTTTTTTGCCCTGATAACCAAACGTTATATCCTTAAATTCAATCATACCACGTTTATATTCATAGATTGATGAACCATCTACTAACTGTTGGTTACTATAAAGAAAGTCATAGAGCGATTGTATCTTGGTAGCGTTTTTTTGAAATGATGAAAATGCAGTTATAAGATGAGACAAGGGAGACCAAAACCACCATATATAAGTAGTCAAAAAAACAATATCAGAAATAGTATACGATCACGATGTGATGAGTTTATATCACAAAAATGTAATCAATACTATATCAAGTAGATTAAATAAATACCGTAAACTATCATACTTAAAACTAGAAAGTCGACTTTCTTTCTTACTTAATGACGGAAGTTTATCTACTAATCATGCAAATCTCTGTTGTTCATGGTCAAATTTATTCCACAATTTGATTGTAAAAAAATCAGAAAAAAATGATGACAATGTTGAGGTTTTTTGCTCATTGAGACCCCTAATTTGATCACTTACTTCTTCCAATATTGTTGATGTTTTATATTCAATAAAGGCATATATGATAATCAGAGGTAAGAGTAATAGTATCAGCCTATAGTCTGTTCGTGCATATAATACTATGATCGATCATCCCCTTATGATAGTACTTACCAAAATATTTGCTCATTTATCCAATAGATCAAGCTCTGCTTGGATTCCTTGTTCAAATTTGGAAAGTAATGTTCCTGACGAGTATTGGATAAAATCTTGATAAGAATGATAACGAAGATCTTCTCTGTATTTTATAAAAAGCATATTCTCATAACGAATCCATAATGTTTGTTTTCGTGTATCCTTTATAAAACTCAAACCAATGACCAACGTAAAGTATAATCCTCCATATATACAAGCCATGATAAGATCTTGAATAGGGCTTTTTTGTTCGATATGCTGATAAAGAAACTTGGTAATATAAGGAAATCAAAGTTCCAAAAACGATATACCTATCATACATAGTAAAATAAGATACCAAGAAGGACCTATCATGTGTGCATGCTTCAAGATTATTTGTATGAGTTTACGTTTTGAGAATCAGCTATTTGATGGTGTTTTCATAGATAGTTGTATTCAATAGATAAATAATTAGTAGTTACAATGATCTTTTATCATAGTATATTCAAATCATGATCCAAAAACAAGTTATTTTATGAATAGTATGTAGTACACTATGTCGATGATGAATTTCTGCCTATAGTTCATCGTTATGATGTACTGATCGTTTACTCAAAGTCACTGCATATTATACACCTTCTTCTGATCAATGAGTATATTTTAATGGCGACTATGAAACAGAAAAAAAGATAAACGGAGGAAACTGGCATGGAGCATCTGGCAAGCACGTATACAATGGAATGCTGGCTGGACCAAAAACATATCCTTTTGGTACTACTGTTCAACTTCCATGATATGGGATTGGTTGAGTATATGATAGAGGATGAGCAATTGTAAGTACAAGTTGATACGATGTAATTGATATATGGGCATGATCATGACTTGAAGGTATGATTCGTGCATTATATCGATGATCAAGGATGATGACAGGAACCATTTGCTCATGATGAGACATCACTACTAACCATGGGTTTGATTGGTCATGATTTCCTAGTATATCCCAAGGGATAAAAAATCTTATCTGGACACTTAACATCCAAGAAGGTAATCGTTCCGTACTTGTTGGTATTATCCAATCTTGGCTTCAGAATCTTTGATTTTTCCCTCAAGATCAGTCAATTACTAACCTCTTTGGTCCAATAACTAAACAAGCATTATGTAATTTTCAACAACAGTACTTATGACTTACCTCTGATGATGAGTACTGCTGATATTATGGCACTAAAACCAGAAAAAAATTCGCAGAACTTGTAAAAGGAGGAACATTATCATTTCCTCTGTGACTTATAGAACAATTTGATAAGCAGACCGCTAAACTATCTACCAATAAGATCAAAAAAAGAAGAATGCTTACTGTTGAAAAAAAGTAGTAGTATCAATAAATAAAGATACATAAGAGAGAAAACACTGATCTGATTATCGTCATATAAAGGAGAGTAATATATCCTCCGTATTCCAAAAGCCCGTAATGGTTATATATTGATTATCATTATATAGTATACCCATATATCAACTACTTATGATAGATAAATACATTCTGATGAATTAAGTAATTTTTCGATTTGATGAGTAAAATGTCATGAAATCTCCTTGAGCGGATCACTCAAGATCGTTCATAGTTGGTCATTAGGTAAAACAATAAATCTTCCTGTAGCATTGAATAATTTCATACTTACATTACTAATTCATACATAGTAATCTCATAGTATATCACGAAATTCATATACCACAACTTGATTTCATATAAGATTGATTTCAGACATCATAGTACAATTAATTCATAACTAATCAGGATGTTTTTCATACGATCGTTTGAAGGCAGACAGTAGTTTTTTAATCTTTATTGTTTATTCCCCATATAAGGGCTTCAGCAAACTCATGAGTACAATATACAATTATCATTCTGACGAGTATTTTTTTGTATTCATCGATATATGCACGATCTCCAAAATATACATAATCATTATCTCAAATAACTAATAAGTTTTTTCTCCCTAATACCAACCACTCTAATCATACCAGGAAAATCTTGTTTTGCTTCTACTTCTTGACCAATTTGTTTAAGGAGTTTTTCAGTACTTAAGTCGTCGTGAGTATTGGGATTCACAAAAATCATAATTTCACGACCAGCTTGCATGATATGAGTCTTATCTACCCCATCAAATCACATAATAAGTTTTTCCATCTCAGCCATTTTTTGGACAAAGAAATTCTTGGAGTTGAATCTTGCTCATGGTCTAGACGCAGAAATCGCATCGGCAGCAGCAACGATCCATCATATAGGTGAAATCATAGGAATATCATGATGATGTCCTTCAGCAGTATTTACTGTTATTTCATCGTATCCATATTTTCTAAGAACTACTCCTCATTCCACGGTATGACTTTCTCATTCTTGAGCAATAACTTTACCAATATCATGAAGTAATCATGCTTTTTTGGCTAAATCTCCATCAATACCCATTTCATTTGCCATCATTTCTGCCATTTTAGCAACTTCTACGCTATGAATCCATAGATTCTGACCATATGAATATCTGAGATTAAACTGACCAATAAGTTTGGTAATATCAGCATGTTGAGGAGGCATTCATAGTATATTGAGTGCTTCTTTTCATTTTTCCAACAAAAGATTTTCAAAATTTGCTACTAGATCATTATATGTTTTCTCAATATAAACTGGATTAATACGACCATCTTTTATCATTTTTTTGAGAACTTCGGTCGCTATTCGTCTTTTTTCATGGTCATAACTTGATAATCTAATAATGAGCGGAGTATCATCAATAATAAGTTCTACTCCAGTTATTTTTTCAAAAAAGACTACATTTCTTCACTCTCTTCCAATGACTTTTCCTTTTATATCCTCAGAAGGAATATCAACTGTGGTTATAGTAAATTCAGTGGTATTGGTTGTAGCTACTCTAGGTATAACCTTACTAAGCATATTGATCGCTTCTTTTTCAACATCTTGTTCATATAATGATTTGAATTTGGTAATAGCGTTTACAATATCATTACTATACTCTTTTTCTACAGCATTAAGTAATTGATCTCTAGCTTGTTCTTTGGTTAGGTGCGCAATTTCACTTAATTTTACTGTTTGCACTTCTACCAGTTTATCCAACTCCAATCATTTTGCTTCAAGTTTCATCTTTTCAGCATCAATTTGTTCATATTTTGCATCAATTCTTTTTTCTTTCTCTTCGAGCTTATACTGCATATCATCAAGCTTTGCTAGTACCTTTTCTGATTCTTTTTCAGCATAACTCTGAATATCTTTTGCTTTTCATTCTGCATTGGCGATAATCTGATCAGCTTGTTGTTGGAATAAGCTTATCTTTTGATCTCGTTCTAATGATTTCGATTCGGCACGTTTCAGTTCCCCCATAGCATCTTTGAGTTTAAGATTTGCCTCCCCCAAAATTTTATCTTTCTCAATATCGATACTTTTTAGTTTGAAATCATACTCTTGTTTAAGAAGTTCAAATTTACGAGTTTTAGTAGAAAGTGAAAAATAGGTAACAATTGCACCTATAAGTAGTCATCATAATGCTACTCATCATGTAATCATATCCATTATCTATGTTTGTTAATAAGTTAAAAAGTTGATTGTAGTGTTTTTATTACAAAGTTCTTGATATTGATTCGATTCATAATCTTTTTCCAATCAATTACAATAGTATCATATGTTTTGAGACCATTATTTAACGTTGTACGAAAATTATTAATTGAGTACTTCTGATTAATTAGTTTATCTTCATATGAAGATTTAACATATAAGACCTGTTTGAGTAATCACATCATCGCAAAAGGGTATATTTTTTGATATAATGTTGTAATTTCATTTGAAGATGTTTTATTGCCATTAGTGTATTTTTGAAGTAACTGAATCAATCTATCATTGGTATATTGAGATGGATTGATAACAATATTATCAGAAAACAAGGCAGATAAATCAGATTTTAATCAAAGTTCTAAAGGCAACAACACCATATCATATCACTTACTTGCTAGTTTTCATTCAAATTCTGTAAAATTTGGATATGATGTCCATGTGATATATGATTCGATGCCTTGATCCACAAAGAGTTGTTTGAGATGATCTATGATACGCACACTATTTGGTTCATCCAAATAAATCAGCGTATAATTTGTTTTTTTGGTAATAGTTGGGAGAACATCGGGCTTAACACCATAATGTACTTTCATAGTCAGTAGTTTTGTTTTCTGAGTTCATATATATCCATATACTGTATAATAATTAACTCATTTTGTAATATTTTTAAATTGAATACTAAGATTGTAAGCACACGTTTTATTTTCAGCATCATAACTATCTGGAGTGTATTCATACGGACTATTTGCCGCTATAGTGACTTTATCATATTTGGTATCAAATTTAAATTGAATAAGATATTTATCTCTAAATTCATCAAGATAATACTCTTTGTATTTATTTTTACCAAAGATCCATATATTTTTGGGCAAAAAAGGAAATGAACTTGTTAATGTACCAGATGTGCCTGTACCAGTAGGAGTGATCTGGCTGGAGATTGTAGCCCTTAAATCAGCCCCTGACAAAGCAGGAAGATGAAATAAAGAATAAGGAGGGACGAGGTTGGAATACTTATATGATCAAACAACATGGGCAAGTTGCTTTCTCATTGATTCGCTGACTGTGTTAATGTTAAAAAATAAGGTATATAATGTATTTGAAGGAAGATATTGGCCCGTATATACTCAATCTATAGTTGAAAATAATGATGCTTTATGATCATCGGTAACAAAATAATCGATGATAGAGTCAGGGTTTTGGAGATACGCTACAGCTTGTCACTCTGTTTCAAATGATTTAACTTGAATAATTTTGGGTAATAAGTCCTGACATGCTGATACATCAAAAATATAATTATTATCATGAGATTTTACCAAATCCAATACCGAACAACTAATATAAATAGGTTGTTTAGCAAATGTTTTGAGATAGTAGTCCAATGTCTGGTTTTCCAATGAATGTTTTGGTAATAATGAATTAGTAAAAAACAACATATTATCAATAGACTGCTTAGGAAAACTAACTTTGAGCGTTTGGTCATCTAATTGTGTAATTTCGGTTTTTGCATATGAACTCAATTCTGGAATTTTCCATAGGTTTTCTTTGAGAATAGCTTGATATGTAAACAATACATCGTCAAATCAAAATATCTGATTATCTATCCAACGATACTCCCTGGGAAGAGTAACAAAATAATTCTTGTAATCTCTTGTAGTAACATCACACAAGTTATTATGATACTCGATTGATCATGAAACCACTTGAATTTTAACACATCATTCAAACAATAAACGTTGATAAAACTCATCACGTTGGGACTTACTAGTATAGGGTAAATACGATAAGTTTCAAATAATACCTTCTACCATTGTTCACCCTTTTATAGGAGTTCTATCGGAAACATCATGCAAATACTGATATCATAAATGTACCGTTGTTACCAAAAATACTATTGATGCCCATTGGGCTATCGTTCATCGTTTCATAACTCTATGAAAATAATAAAAGATACTCTGATAAAGAGCCATATCGATAGATAATTATTACCGGTTGGATGTCAAGTATGGTTGAATATGTTTTTGGACGTATGAGTAATATATGAAAAGAGAAAAGAGAAATAAAAAAAAAGAGATTACTCTCTTTTTTATCATACTGTAATATTTCTTCATCCTCTATCAGTTAGTGTTGGATTATGTATAGGATTGGTAATAATAGCTTCCGGATCTAATACAAAATTAAACTTATGATTTCTCAATGCAGAATCCCACAAAAGCAAATCTCTTAGTGCTTTACCATAAAGTGCCATACCGCTTGCTGTGATAGCAGAGATAATTTGATAACGATCTCATTGGTCTTTTATGAATATTGTATCTCATTTGTTTGAGACAAGCTTGCGAAAGCTATCTTTATTATTATATGTTAAAGAAGATGTTGCATCAGCGAAAATATCCTCCAAATGTTCGTAGTGTCATAGTGTCATAATATTTTTAAATAGAAAATAAAAAAGTTATGATTACTCATTTCAGAGTATCTTTTATTGCTTCTCTCCTTCGTATCTTTCCATAACATCATCAATACTTCATACAGTATCAAACATACTTTCAGGTATATGATCTACTTCTCATGACAGTATCATTTCAACTGATCTAATAGTATCCTCTTGTTTGACAAAAACTCATGGCACGCCATTGAATTGGGCAGCAACATGAAGTGGTTGACCCAAAAATCTTTCTAATTTACGAGCACGGAATACGAGTTGCTTGTCCTCGTGACTCAGTTCATCCATACCAAGTATTGCTATGATATCTTGAAGTTCTTTGTATCTTGTAAGGGTTTTGATAGTTAATTTTGCTGCATTATAGTGTTTTTCTCATACAATATCAGGACTCAATACTGTAGAAGTACTATCCAAGGGATCTACTGCCGGATAAATTCCCTTTTCAGCTATCGCTCTATTGAGTACAATCGTACTATCCAAGTGAGCAAATGTCGTAGCTGGAGCAGGATCAGTGAGATCATCAGCAGGAACATAGATAGCCTGCACGGAAGTAATAGAACCTTTATCGGTAGAAGTAATACGTTCTTGGAGTTGACCCATATCGGTTGCTAGTGTAGGTTGATATCCTACCGCCGATGGGATACGTCCAAGCGACGCCGACACTTCAGAACCTGCTTGTGTAAATCTGAATATATTATCTATAAACATCAATACATCTCTACCCTCTACATCACGGAAATACTCAGCCATTGTCAAACCTGTATACGCTACACGAAGCCTAGGTCCTGGTGTTTCGTTCATCTGACCATACACCATTGCTACTTTATCCAATACGCCCGCATCTTTCATCTCATGATATAAATCATTTCATTCACGAGTTCTCTCCCCTACTCCGCACATCACCGATACTCCATCGTGAAATTTGGCAATATTGTTTATAAACTCTTGCATAAGAACGGTTTTACCAACTCCTGCACCACCAAAAAGTCATACCTTACCTCATTTGAGGATCGGAGCCAAAAGATCAATAACCTTGATACCAGTAGTTAGAACCTCTGCTTTGGTAGTAAGATTAATAAATTTGGGTGCAGCTCTATGAATTGATCGATAATCTGATGCTTTGATATCACTACCACCATCTACTCTCTTCCCCAAAACATTAAAAATACATCATAATACTTGAGGTCATACAGGGACTTTGATCGGAGCTCAAAGAGCTTTGACTCACATACCTCTTGAAAGACCATCAGTAGAAACCATAGAAATACATCTTACAACCCCTCCATCCAACTGTTGTAATACCTCCAAGACAACTATCTCACCAACACTATTGGTGGTCTCTACTTCGAGTGCCTCATAGATAGCAGGCACCTCTTGATCAAACTGACATTCAACAACGACTCCATGAATTGCAACAATATGAGACATAATAATACACTATATTACAGATTAAATAATCATCGATTTAGTACACTATAATAATATTGATTCCATTATCAAGATAAGCTGAAAATTTCTCTTGCAATCTCTCTCTCTCTTTGATTATCTCTCATCATAATCCAGTAGTTTGCTGGAGGGTAAATACAGTAATTGTGGGCAAACAAGATAAGTCCAAAAACAACAACTCCTTCAATAGTGGAGGTAAAAATGCTCATCGTTCAAGTTCCAATAGTAATTCAAATGGGCGGGAACGAAACAGAGGCCATAAAAACGCCGAAGAGCATTCTAAAACCAATAAACAAGGGGGTAATTACAATGATGGTCGTGTAAATCGACGTTAAAAAAAATGATGTCAATCATCAAGACAATGGTAATGTGGTTAGCCATGTTACCATTTTTATCTTTACAACGATAGATAAAAAACTACTCTCATAATCAGATTTACTTTATAGTATAGTATTATTAATTTATGAATATCTATGTTAAAACTCCTCGATATTATTATTCCAAGTTTATCCCTCATATAGTGGAACACTGTGTACTATGAAAACCACAAACAAGGGATGATTTTTTTGCCATTCATGCAGAATGTGAGTGTATTGTTAGGTCAAATTATACAGTTTTTCAACTACCCTACTTTCATGATCAGTCATTGATTCTTACTCAGTTACAACAACCAATGGCGTCAGAGTATATTTTATCTGAAATGAAAATACTCAAAGATGAACTACGTAGTACGACCTTTAAGCAAAGACTCTTTGAAAGATATGGAAAAAAATACATTCATCAGTCATTCAACAACAATAGGTATGAAAAAGTTTCTCTCTCCGATATTATCTCATATAAAGAACAATGGTATAAACTAGATAATATGGTCATAACCGATGACAATGATACGATACTCTTTGTATGATCCAATATGGGTACACATCATATTGATCTCACTATTCCTTACCAACCATCAATACAAATCAAAACCTTTGTTTGCGAGTGAAGCCGCTACTATGTTTGGGAGATCAGCTGTCGTGATTGGAGGGATTTCGTACTCTGATTTTGTCTCAAATCAGCAATCAATGATTATCAGCTATATACTCATCTCACCAACAGAACATGATATGATGTAAGCTATTCTGATTTTTTTGTGTATCAAGATAGATTTGTTATATTCTCGTCTAACCCCCTTCATCTACCAGATGATAAATTTATAATCCAAAACAACAATCATCTCCTTCGTATTTGGAAAGACAACTACTCTTTTTTGCAACTTGATACTCTTTTCCAAACCAACTCAATGATGAATTATGATGAGTTAGTTCATTTTGTAACAAATATTAATCTAAAGCTATACAGCTGATGTAAATAAAGTACCATAAGTAATACGTAATAATCTGAAACATATCCTCAAAATATTCTCTTGACTTTCAATAAAAATAATTTATATACGAACTGTTGTTGTTTTGTTCATTAATGTTATTTATGAGTAAGGCTTATCCACCTACCTTACGGATAGAGTCGACACTCTCTTGTCGCCAGATGATTTTCCTGGGTTAGAAGATCAAAAAAATAAAAATAAATAAAAAAATATTAAATTATGAAAAATTTAAACTTTCTATTAATCGTTTTCGTTTTAATGCTTGTAACATCAAAAGCAAGCACCCAAATGGTATGTAAAAGAATACCATTGGAATTTATATATTCAGATTCATCTTTTTGGAAGAAAGATTCCATGCAAATTGTCAAAATGGTCAAACAAGCAGAAGAAATTGCCAATAAAGGAAAAAATTTAAACAAAAAATTCATTTTTCCAATTAGTTTTATAAAAAAGGTCACTGATACCAATTATATCTTTGGTAAAGGACTACCGTATCATCAAAAGGGTTGGATTCAAAAACTCGGAACGCAATTCTTAACGTATAAGTTAAAGAATATGACTGATACAAGTGCTGTAAGTATTTATCTAGGTGATAGCAGAATGTTTACTACCAATATACCTACAATTATGCCTACTGGATGGCGCATATGTAGACCAAATGAGCCATGGTCTAATCAAGCATCAGTAATTGCAAAATATGATAGCATTAGTCCAAGTTTTGATCATCCTTGGTATAGTGCCTTACTGGCACATACTATCTTTGATCTATTGGGTGTTACCAATGAACCAGCAGATGGTACCTTAATGACGAATAATATTTGGACCATTACTGATAGTGTAACAGCAAATACGGTTGGATCACTAAACTTAAAATCCATTACTTGCAAAGAAAATGTTATTTGTTTTACAAATAATAATAATCTTAAAAATAATAGTGACGACGATATCCAGATATATGATCGGGTTATCCATAACCCAAACAAGAAAATCGTAACACTACTAGCAATTGATGGAAGAGTAATTTATTCATCACGAGATGAAAACATTACTTTAGAACATTTTCCACATGGGATTATACTCATAAAAACTAATAAAAAAAGTATAAAAAAAATTCTATAACAATTCAACAACACAAAGTCCTTTGTATCATACAAAGGACTTTTCACTTTGAAAAAAATACTACTGTATATAGTAAATTATATATGTCAATTCTCTCATAGGGGAATGATACATATTTATGAAAAAAATTGACAAATACTTCAAAGATGTTTATAATGTGCCTATACGCATAAGTAGGTATATTTATTATTAACATTTTTCCTATGTTGTATCATTATTTCAATCTCAATCGACGTCTATGTATCTGAGGAATAGCACTTTCCTGTATCGCATACATATCATCTCTCTGATTATATAGTTTTTGATTTGTGTGATGATCCCATGGTGGCATACCTTATGTTTTCCCGGCAGGAAACTGTAGCTTGCCAAATGCTGATGGAGTAGCTATCATCAAGACATGAACTTGTGGTCATTTGGGTCAACCATTCGAATACGGTATAGAAATCTGGAGTACCGACCAAACATATATTTTTGATGTCAATGATGTACTACCATGATGATATAACTATATCTCTCATGATCCTGTATTGGGTTGATTTGGAAATAATTTATGAGTTTCTTGGATATGAGCAACATTTAATACCAATGAGTATTGTTACTATTTTTCGATTACTTGATACTATAGTACCCCTTGAGTAAAAAGCAATAATGTTTCTTTTGATTGTTTAAATCCATGAGGTTGATTTTGTAATACTCCAGCTTGAAATACTACCCACACTTGTACCATCACCGATCCATCAACCTTTTTGGTCCAAAAGGAGGGAGTATTCACTGATCATCCAAGTATCACTAGTTGATCTATTAATGAACCAGTAGAGTACACAATCAATGTTACTTGGGATTGGTTTACCAATGATATTGTTATACAAGACGCAATTCCTAGTAACTTTTGGATTAACGGAATAGATTGGGACACCTGATCATTGACACCATTATTTTTTCCTGGGATTGGATATATGTTTACATGGACTCATCCATGAGATGCTAGTCCAAAAACTTGAGCAAATACAGGAAATGCTACTATTACGGTGAGTTGATATTTTTTTACTGGAACATATGGTTTACAAATAAATACTGCAAGTGGAACTGCTGAAAAATATGACAATACTCCTATAAATAGTAATGATTCAGCCAATCTACTTTTAATAGAACCTATTCATGGCCTCTGTGGTCCTACCTCATGAACATCGATATACACACTGAGTGGTGATGGAAGTTCTCTCACATGATGATCTTCATGACTTTGTGTGACATGAACAGTAACAGGTTTTGTCTACAACTCTGGTTCTCATACACGATCATGGTCTTGTGAGTGAGAAAATTGATGATCAACTATGAATTGTGGTGCCGATGAAAATCGATGTGGTGATTGACTAACAGGGACTCAACAGTGAGTAGAAGTTTGTGATTTTTCTGGATCAAATAATAATGAAAATGGTCCTTGTAGTGCTACGTGTCAATGGAATACTCCAAGTTGTACCATTGTAGCAGATCTTACGAGTGGAACTGCAAATTTGACAGTAAATGCTACAGGTACAGTCAATACTCCGATGAGTACTGGTTACCGCCGAACACTACGAAATCGAGGAACAGGTGGTGATCTCGTTATTGATGTACTCAATTCAGCTTATAATACATCTTTTGTTTATACGTATTCTGGTTCATATATTATTACTGCCAAGGTTGAAAATGCGTACAATAGTCAATTTTCAGGAACCTGTTCTTATTCATTTATAACCGTCAATGGAACTGATGGTGAATGTTGATTGTTGTCATGACAGATACTCTATGATGCTGACAATAATGGTGATCTACTTACTACTGGATCAGTTGGTTTGTGTTCATGAGGCAATATAACAAATTTTGTTTATAATACATGATCTCATACATGGAGCCGATCGTGTGAATGATTGAGCGGAGGCAGTACTATGAGTTGTTGAGCAACCGAATCACGATGTGGAGATGAGATAATCTGAACAGGAGTGTGATATACTGGCAGTGAACAATGTGACTTGGGAACTGGGAATGGAACATGATGAGCATGTTCCGCTACGTGTCAAT
>DAOQQF010000002.1:13228-56804 GCA_035333525.1 Candidatus Absconditabacterales bacterium
TGTGACTTGGGAACTGGGAATGGAACATGATGAGCATGTTCCGCTACGTGTCAATGGAATACTCCTGTGTGTTATGGCATCACTCTCAATCCCGTCAATCCTCGACTAAAAGATCAACTCTGAACGATCTCAGCTTCAGGCTCATCACGAGCAAATGGCCTCCTAACAGTCAACGGATTCTCTCTTGCAGGAAATCCTGTCAGTTATTCAACTGCATTCAATAATACGGGAACCTATCCTGTGACTTATGTAGTGAGCAATCCACTCAATACGTGAATAAACGTGATATGTACTGGGAACATCGAAATAGTAGGAAGTGGTTTAAGAATTGAAAAAACAGCATGGCTTACAGGTGTATTATCATGAGCACAAGTTACCTTTTTTGTTACTATCTATAATAACTCTTCACAACTATTGACAGCTACTAATATTGTTGATACATTGCCTTCGGAGTTTGTTTTAGTTGATCCAGGGTGATGAATATATAATTGAACATCTCATACTATTACACGACCATCTACTACAATACCAGCAAACGATAGTGTCATGTTTATAGTTACTTGATATTTTAATAAAACATGAGAGTATACTAATATAGTAGTGTCAGACAATGCCTGAAATAGTTCAATCACTATACGTGTTTTTAATGAAACTAATTGTATATGATGAGCATTGTTCCCATGAGAAGAATGATACTGATGATTATGTCAAGCACCAATTCCAAGGTATACCGATGAACCACCAAAGGTTCCTCTAATTGATGGACAATGTATTACATGATTGATTCTTGGAACAGAAATATTGACTGATGGTGGTGGGAATTCTGTCATATCTCCAGTCTGTAAGTGTAGCCCATGAACTGTTGTTTCTAGAATTATTAAACTATCCGATGATCAACCATTTGATCATCATTATGAATGGATAAAAGAAAACCATCAAGATGATAATATCAAGGAATTTATATGTGAACAACCACTACAAATCACCAAAACAGGGTTTATCATAACATGATGAAATAACTCATGAGCATTTGGAGACTACGTAGAATATACCGTTACAGTAGAAAACCCCTCAAAATACTTTAGATATAGTTGATTACAAGTACAAGACACTCTGCCTAACTGATTTGTAGGATGATATACCCTATATGCTGGAGAAAGTTACGATCCAGTCAGTGGAAAACGAGTTGTAAAAAGTGCATGAAATTATCTCAACCCTGGAGAGTCACAAACTATTGTGTTTACTGGATACTACACTGGAGATATGAGCGGTTGTATGGATATTATCAATACTGCTACTATATCACAAGCGACACAACAAGTCAGTGGAGGAACAGAATGGTATGATAATAAGCCTAATAGATTCTGTACTACATGTCAAGCTGAGAAAACACTTACGATGTGTGGTACTTGTCCAGTGCAGCACATCAATGGTCCTGATAGAATAAGATTGTTTAAATTTGCCAGTGTCACCAACATATGAGTAGGAACACCTAATTGAGTATTTGCATACACTTTAGTAGCAACTAATGTCGGGAATAATACGATAAATACATCAGTCACTGATAGTCTACCTACATGATTTATAATAACCAACCCAGGTAGTACTTCTTGTAGTGTGGGTAATATATGACCCAAAGATTGTGTTTGGAGTCCAAATATACCTGCATGAGAAACAAGAACTACACAGATACTATGATATTTTAGTACATGAACCAGTCCCGGCTCTTATACCAATAGCATTGAGTGAAATGGTGACCAAAGTGAAGTAACAGTAAATGTCAATAATGCTGATCTGGTTTCATATGCTCCTCAACGAAGATTACTAAAAGTTTCAAATACAGATGGTACTTTCCCATGACAATGAGTCAACTATAATATTATCGTCGTAAATACTTCAATGAACAATTGATTATATCCATGAAGCGTTACCGATCGTCTTCAATCCCAGTTTATCGGTCAAGTCCCAAAAACAACCTATCGAGACGGAACTACTTGAGTTAACTCCAAAGGAACGTATAACTACAAGGACTGATTATGGAAAGGAATCTGATCTATCCAAGCTGGATGAGCTGCAACACTAAATCTAGTATGATACTATGGTCTGGGATGAGTAAATAACCCTGAAATTCGAGATCCATTCAACAAAGTCAATGAAGCATTTGGTGTATGATATGATGGAGATTTATCCAAAACAAGCCTCAGTTTTGATGTTGATGGATGATCATGTGCAGGAGGATGAGGATGATGAGGCGGCGGTACAGGTATTGTCAAAACATTTGACCTTGCATTAACCAAAATCATTAGTGGTTCTACAATGATCAAGTCTGGAGATATCAGAGAGTTTATTATCACTATTTATAACCAAGGAACGATTACCTGATCGGATATTGATGTAATCGATTATATACCGTTCTGATTATCATTTATAAGCTGATGATACAATACGGGATGGATCTTATCATGAACCAAAACTACAGGATACACAACCGCGGAAACAACCTATTTTACGGGGATTGGTCCATGAAAAACTGGTCAACTTTCAATACGATTATTGGTAAATGGTGATCAGTTAAGTGGAACGATTAGAAATTATGCTGAGATTATAGAATCATATAATGGTGGTTATTATGATGTAGATAGTACCTGAGATCGTAATAAGTTCAACGATTGTGAGTGATTTGATAATCAACTTACTGGTACATGACCATGAAGTAATGGTATATGTGATCCATGAGAAGATGAGGATGATCACGATCGAGTTGATATATATCCATGATGGTTTGATCTTGCTTTGAAAAAGACCATTGCCACATGAACAACATTACCTATTTATTCATGACAAACTATTACGTTTACTATTACTGTCTTAAACCAAGGATCATTGGACGCACAAGATATTCAATTAGTTGATTATATTCCAGCATGATTAACTCTTGCTGATCCAAGTTGGACACTTAGTGGAACTATGGCTTTCAAAACATTAACAGGAATACTTACTCCAAACCTTTCGTTTGGTCCTTCAACCTTTACCAGTACTACTATTACCTTTTTGGTTAATGGTACTATCACCGGAACAATTACCAATCGATCTGAAATAAAAACTGCCAGTTGATGAACTGATATTGATAGTACGCCAGACATGATCAATGGTGCTCATATAGAAAGTCCTATTGGACAAAACGATATAGTAGATCAACAACCTCCTATTGATGAAGATGATCATGATTGGGAAGATATCTCAGTTACCAGTACTCCCTATGATATGTGGATTGATAAAAAATTGACTACTACCTGAATACTCCAATCATGAAGCACTATTCACTATACTATTGAATACTCTATCACATGAGCAACCAAAGTATGTACTATTACTGATGTTTATGATACTCATCATATATTTTCATGATCAAATCCCGTATATTCTATCCATAATCCAACAACGAAAACAGTTATATGGTCAGGTATAACTCTCATACCGGGGAGCACATGAGTAATTGATGTGTGGTTTATCCTTCAGTGAACAGGATCGTTTATCAATAATGTTTCTATAACCTGCGGTGGGGACGATACAATACAAACCAATAATACATGATCAGATGGCTGATTTATATGACGGTTTGACCTTGCATTAACCAAGATACTATCTGGCAATCAAACCACCGGCTATGTTTCATGAAATAGCGTTACCTTTACTATTACTGTATTCAATCAAGGAACTATTCCTGCCTCTACAATTCAGATTATCGATTATATACCTGTTGGCTTGACACTTACCGATCCTAGTTGGACACTAAGTGGTTGAAATGCAGTCAAAATACTTTCTGGATCGCTTGCGCCATGAGCATTTACAACAACACCTATTACCTTTGTAGTCAACTGATCTGCCTCATGATTATTGATGAATTGGGCCGAAATATATGCTGCTATAGGCTGAATCGATATCGATAGCATACCAGATCAAAACAATGGACAATGGACCGAGTCTCCTTTCTTACATATAACATGACTTATGCTACCATTGGATGAAGATGATCATGATGGTGATATGATCGCTATGTGAAACAATAGTTATGATGCTCGTATCTCAAAGGATATAATTACTACATGAATCATTCAATCTGGTGATTATGTTCAATTTCAGCTTACGTACTATTTGAGTGGAAGTAGTAGAGTGTGTACTATTAATGACCAATATGATAATAAACTCATGTTTTCAGGTGCAAATCCTATACATACGGTTCATGACATTTCAAACAAAGTAATAACATGGTTGTTTATACCAATGACATGAAATCAAACAGGCACTATTTCCCTATGGTTTAAAGCACAATGAACATGATTATTTACAAATAATGTAACTATTGATTGTGGACCATGAGAGACTAATACATGAAATAATACTGATAATGCTACATGATATATCGATTGGTTTGACTTGGCATTGAGGAAGACCTTCCTTAGTGGATCTACCAACCCATTATATTCATGATCTATAGTGTCATTTACCCTTACCGTGTTCAATCAAGGAACATTGAACGCAACAAATATTCAGTTGATAGACATGAGTCCATTGTGATTAACATTAATCAACTCATGAGGACGAACTACATCATGAAGTAATGGACTATACACCATACCATGATCATTAGTATCTTGAGCAAATACATGAGTAACCATATGGTATCTGGTTAATGGAACAATGACATGATCAGTAATCAATGAGGCTGAAATCATGGGTGCAAGTTGATGAGTCGATATCGATAGTATCTTTAATACTAATCCTATCGATGATCCTACGACCGATAATATGATTTTGAATGAGTTTGGTGATGAAGATGATAATGATATTGAGGCTATAACAATTGTTACACCCCCTATTACTCCGTATGATGCTTCAATAACCAAAACATTGAATGCTTATTCAGGAACTCTTACTTCATGATCAGTAATAAGTTATACATTGAGTTACTATCTTTCATGATCAAGTAGAGTTTGTACGATAAGAGATTACTATGATACGCATCATATCTTTACTGGTGCTACAAGTCCATCATATACTACACACAATACTGGTGGTAGAACTATTACTTGGTCTGGTATATATGTTACATGATACCAAACTGGTATCATTACAGTAGGATTTATACTCCAAGGAACCTGAGCATTTAGTAATTATGCTACGATAGATTGTGGATCATGAGAAACAAGTTCTGGTAATAACTGATTTACCTGATGAGGCAATCTTCAGTGGTTTGACTTGGCATTGAGGAAGACCTTCTTTAGTGGATCTACCAACCCATTGTATTCATGATCTATAGTGTCATTTACCCTTACCGTGTTCAATCAAGGAACATTAAACGCAACAAATATTCAGTTGATAGACATGAGTCCATTGTGATTAACATTAATCAACTCATGAGGACGAACTACATCATGAAGTAATGGACTATACACCATACCATGATCATTAGTATCTTGAGCAAATACATGAGTAACCATATGGTATCTGGTTAATGGAACAATGACATGATCAGTAATCAATGAGGCTGAAATCATGGGTGCAAGTTGATGAGTCGATATCGATAGTATCTTTAATACTAATCCTATCGATGATCCTACGACCGATAATATGATTTTGAATGAGTTTGGTGATGAAGATGATAATGATATTGAGGCTATAACAATTGTTACACCCCCTATTACTCCGTATGATGCTTCAATAACCAAAACATTGAATGCTTATTCAGGAACTCTTACTTCATGATCAGTAATAAGTTATACATTGAGTTACTATCTTTCATGATCAAGTAGAGTTTGTACGATAAGAGATTACTATGATACGCATCATATCTTTACTGGTGCTACAAGTCCATCATATACTACACACAATACTGGTGGTAGAACTATTACTTGGTCTGGTATATATGTTACATGATACCAAACTGGTATCATTACAGTAGGATTTATACTCCAAGGAACCTGAGCATTTAGTAATTATGCTACGATAGATTGTGGATCATGAGAAACAAGTTCTGGTAATAACTGATTTACCTGATGAGGCAATCTTCAGTGGTTTGACTTGGCATTGAGGAAGACCTTACTATCATGATCAAGTAATCCGTTAGTTCAATGATCGTTAGTAACCTTTGGTATTGAAATCTTTAATCAATGATCTCTTCCCGCCTCAACTATTCAGATTATCGATTCATTTATGAGTAGCGAACTACTCTATATCTCCCTACTGAATCCATTATGGTCTATTGCGTGACTTGATACGGTCAGTTATACCTATACATGAATACTTAATCCATGATCATCGGTTATGATTCCACTTTCATTTTATATTAATACATCATGATGAATAATTAGAAATAAGGCTGAAATCATGGGTGCAAGCGGAGGTATTGATATCGATAGTATATACAATATCAATCCATTTGATGATCCTACAACCGATAATATGATCTTGAATGAGTTTGGTGATGAAGATGATTTTGACCGAGAAGACATCACTCTTTGAACATCATCTCTTACTCCTTTTGATCCATGGTTGACCAAAACACTACTTACCACATGAACTATACTATCAGGTCAAACAGTAACTTATAGAATACATTATGGACTTAGTTGATCAGTAAACAAACACTGTATTATTACCGATATTCATGATACCAATCATACATTACTAACAAGCAATCCATTGTATACTACCTACTCATGATGAACAAGGACAATTACATGGGATATTCCTTCATTGACAGGATATAGTTCATGAACTATTGATCTATCTATGAGAGTCGTATGAACAAGTGGTACAGTATTTATCAATACAGGATTTATAGATTGTGGCTCTGGAGAAACAAATACATGAAATAATCTCGATGACGCTATATGATCTCTCTACAATACATGATGAACTACATCCTGGTGTGCTTATTCATGATCATACAACGTTACCTCATTACCAAGTATAACCTGATTGTGTTTGACTGGTACGATGACATGATGGAATCAATATATATCACCATGATTTTGAGGAAATACTGTCTATGCTCGAACATGGAGTTGTGAAGTATCATGAAGCCTTCTTACATGACAATCTTGTAACGCCTCATTCAATAGAATTACATCATGTACTACCTGATACAATTTGTCAGGAGGTACATGTATACCATGTTGATGAAATAATCAACCAGTATGTGTATCAGGAGAAAGTTGTACTACCGGTTTAATAACCTCCTGATGAATCTGTATATCATGAACTCAAACACTCTCATGATTGTGGATCATGAAATCATCAAATAGAATGTATGCCAATAGTGGTGATACAATCATCTGGACCATCTCATACGGTATCAACACAACATGAGTAGCAATCGATACAATCATATATGACAATCTTCCTCCACAAGTTACGTATCTCACTAGCTCACTAACGACTTGATTAACGATAAGCTGAAACTCATTCGTATTTACTGCTGGGACACTGACTGGTATTTATAGTAATTCATTTACCATTACTAGTATCGCCAATAGTGGAGTAATAACTGGATTCAGTTACACCAACCTAGTAACTATACAAGCTAGTTGACAATGACCATTGACTGGTACAGCATACTTTACATGAGGTAATCAACCTATTATTTATAATCCTTGATGATGAGGAACCTATATCTTTACACCACTTCCTACTCCACCAACTCAACCATCAAAACCCACTCCACCAAAAACTACTGAAGTGATTATTAAACTCGTAAGAAAAACAAGAATTTTAGCTATTAAAGCTCAAGAGTATATACCATTTTATACTCAACCTATCGAGATGATCAAACAACATATCGTGGAAACACCAAAAACAGGTATACAAACATGGTTCGAGTTATTACAAACATGGATAAGAGAAATACTTTCTAGTATTATGTCAAGTTAAATGATTGAAATAATCTTGAAATAAGATACTTATAAATTATGTTCAGGGAGCACTGAACAACGAGTTGAGTTAAAATGTAACAACCTGCTGTTATGATATAAAGATATCATATACAGGTGATCCCGATACATATGGATAACATATGTAATCTGAAGATTTAGAATTTTGATTAAAAATTTGGCTTAAGTAAAATCTCGACTATGTGATGACATAGTTGAGATTTTTTTATAACTTTTTGAGTCTTACCTTGACTACTTTGAGAATATTGGAACCAAATCACATCAGATCAAAAGTGAGAACTTGGTGATCACGAGCATCTAAAACACGATAACATGGTTTTTGCATGAGTTGCTGAGAACAAAAGAGATCACCATCGATTGATTCAACAATAACATCGCTAGGAAGATGAACAATAATCTGATTATGCCAATTTGCACTTAATCATAAAATATGTTGTTCTCTTTTAGTGAGTTCAATATTATAGGTACGAGTCAATGAAAAGATAGTATCTATATACGACTGAGGAATCAATAAATTATAAAATAAATACCGATCATAAGATGTACCTGATTTCAAAGTTTTATCCAAAGGTATGATTTCATCATTGGTTTCTACGATCATCGTTCCTTGAGTATCCTGAATAAGATGTTTTTTGTTTAAAAACTGATCTATTTTATTGAAACTCTTATTGAGGTGCCAAATATATAATGTATGTGGGTCATACTCAGTAATCAATCACTGTCTACTCAAAAAAGTACGGAATGATTCAGATGATCAGGGTATATATACCTGAACTCAAGCTTGTTGTATCAATGATGGGATGTTTGGTATAAGCATATTTATCAGTCTATCGTTATTTTTTTCAACATATGATGTTATATCTACAAGATAAGACTCTTTTTTGTTGCCACGAATCTCTCATCTAATAAGATCAATACAAGCATTAACAAACTGCCACTCAATGAGTTTTGATTTAAGTTCAGGTACCGCCTGAGCCAAGAGATCAGATTTGATCATAATAACTCCATCAAGATGTTGTGAGGGAAAAAGTTTTTCATACAATAATATTATATTTCCAGCATCTTGATAGGTAAAACCGTACATATTTGGTGAGATAAAATTAATTGTTGATTGGTTGAGAATCTCAGCCTGGAGGGTATCAAGACGAAGAGAAACTCAACTATTTTGGTGATATGCATAATATGAATCATATACTTGGTGAGAAGTTATTTTCCCTTTATAGATAGTAACAATAAGATAAGAACCAAAAAATCATCAATTGGGCCTTGATTCAGCCGTATTCATTAAAGCAATTAAATACGTATGTGGGCGATCAGGTCATAATAGTTCAATAAGGTCTTGGGAGTAAGGAAGTCGCTCTTGGATCAAAGATCAAAAACCACGATACGATTCCGGAAGACGATCAATTCGTTGAGGATTAGTTTTCAATAATGATATAATCTGATCAACATCATCAGGATACTCCAACACTGCGCCGCCAGATTGAATTACTGATGAGAGTTTTTGTATACGATCAATAAGTATACTCAATGATCTATCGACACCAAATGAGAGATTTTTTGCACTTGTTGTTTTTTTTTGGATTGATGAACTACTAAATCATACAATCATATTCATAATAGCAAAAATCACAAATAAGCTTCACACCAATAGCCCAACGAGTACTACAAAGCGCTTAGGAGAAGAAGTATGATGAACTGTTTTACGAAATCAAAACATAATACAAAAAGAGTAAAATATTTGACAAAAATATTAATTTATATATACTATTTTTGTATGGAGTGACCCTTCATACAACAAATAGTCATTGTTGTTGTTGTGTTTTAAAAAATCCTTCGTGTGAGGGATTTTTTATCAAAAGGATTATATCTCAAAATACAAGTCATAGTAGTTTATAAGATCTATTTCACGTTGCATCCTGGTCTATATTCATTATAGATAATACATGATTTATATTGTTTGCGATAGTTCATTCGATTATACCTCTACTCCACAATCATGAGAACAACTCGATGAACGTTTTTTGATTTTTTCATGTACTACTCCTAGTTCATGTTTTGCTCATATACAGCTTAATAATCCAGAGAGTAATGCACAGATTACTATGCTTAGTATTATTTCAACATCATATCAGATAGAAACTAATTGACATATTGATATAGGACCACATTGATCTTCTACATGCTGAAAACTGCAACAAGAAATTATCCTCATGAACTCACAGATAGATAGCACATCAAAACCTATGTTAGATGTACATCATAATCAAGTTAGTGCATGACATGGAGCCACTATCCATCGTCTCTCCCCCGATCATTTGTTTTATCTCACAAGTCGTGGCCTAGAACCAAATCAATCAGTATCACTTATTCTCAAAGGTAAAATCCAATCATTATTTTGATGACAAGATCAATGGTCTATACAAGGAAGTATGCCGTGATGGGATAATAAGGATCAATCAATGGAAAATCTTGTCGACCATATATGCTATCTGATAGAAAATCAACAACAGTAGATCATAAATCATAAATAGTTGTCAATCTTTTTCCTGATAGTTTATCTTGTAATAAAGGTAACCTTTTGTATTCAGGCAACAAATAATTATAGATACCATACCTATTATATTATATCAGCTTTATTATCAACTTTTGATTGTGCTCGAAAAAAATATGATCAGATTATCAATGTTTCTAGTATGTATAGCCTTTGCTTTTGTGTACTTGGTTTTTGCTGATCGTAATCCTCATCTTATCACACAACATACAGTTATAAAAGCAACCAAATGAGGAGAAGAAATGATTATATTACCAGATAATACATCCAATACTATAAACGATCCAAACTACACCGAACAAGATCTTTTAGCTAAATTAAAATGAATCGATAAGCAGAATAGTCAATCTGGTTGAACAGAATCATCATTACTCATCTTATCATGAACATCTCTTACTTATAATGAATTAGAGTCGCTCAAAAAGTTAGATATTAGACCAAAATATATTCTAAAGGGCAAAAATGATATCTACTTTGTTAACCTAGGAAGAGGAGAAATTGAGTTAAGTTTTAGAGTTTCTAAATACAATGGTTCAATAAAAACACTAACTGATGTTTCTGAGATCAAAAAAAATGGATTTGATTTTCTCATTATGAACTACCTCAATATCCCCACTTGGAAAGAGCAACTTGTTGTATTTACGACAAAACAAAACTCTGATAATTGGTTGGTGCAATCAACTACAACAGCTTATTATAATAATAAATCGTACATTTCCCAAACACTCAACTCTGGATATTAATCCAATAAAGACTATCCTTTATACAGCATATCTTTAGTTCTCATGCGTTTATTTTACTATTATGATAAGTATATTTATACGATTGATCTAGCATGAGGTAGCCATGAAGAGGTATTTGATAGTATACACAATTGTTTATGATTTTTTGCATCTTGAGATACTCTCCTACTTGATGAGCATCATTTTATTTTCACTCACACTACCTACAAGTTTTATCGTAATGAACCATTTACATTAACTGACTATAAACAACTCATTCAAGAACATATCATTCATGATAAAAAAAAACAACCTGCTATTCATCAACTTATCTATCATCATACATATCATTGTAACATCAATGGCACTCCTCAAGATCATTATCTTGGTACTCTATGACAAATAAGTTTTGATCTTCAGTGTATTTACTCAAACACATACAGTGATTTACCTATCGACCAACTCATAGAACAAGGTGTTACTATTCGTCCATCATCTCAAGCAACTATTTCCATGATAAATCAACAACTTCCAAACAATGAAACATATGCTATCTTATATATTTATCGTCACTCTAGTAAACTTCTGATTATCAAAAATCATCTCTTTCATCAAGCAATACCTATCAATCTTGGCAGTAATCAACTCAAACAAATGTATCAAGAACAACAAATGAGTAAAATATATCGAGATCCCAATAAAGTCAACCCTGTTACAGAAAAGATAGTCAAAGAAACATCCGGATTTTTTGCGAAACAACTCATAGAACGAATCAAACAACATATTGATAAAGAAGTACCTACCGTGATTGTATGAGAGTTAATTGATAATCATTTTATTATGGATGAACTCAAATCTTACTATAGCAAGTTATTATGAGGCTATATTATCCCCTATACACTATGAAACTATACCACAGACAGTGTTATGCCGATAGATGTAATGACCTACATGTCCACTATCTCTTGAAATAAACAATAATCAGACTATAATATCACATCTCTATCATATAGTTATCATCTTTATTTATTTTATATCTTTTGTATTATGACAGCTCTCAAAAAAACTACCACAAAAACAACATGATCACCAAAACAAACAGTTACCAAACAACTACATCATGCTTCAGATGAACTTGAAGCAAAAATTGATCATGCTGCAGAACTCATCGAAGACAAAATGGATGAATATGCTTCCAAAATCACTAAATCAATTGACCCAAAAGTAAATCAAAAAGCACATGATGTTGCTAATAAAATCGATGGCGTAGCCAACAAGGTAGAAGGAGTAGTTAATGAGATTGGTTCATTTATACCAAATGCAGATGAATCAGATGCCGATGCTAGTACCGTAAGTATTGAATTTACTTATACAGAAAAAGTGTCTCGTTTATTTATATTCAGACTATTGTGGCTTATTATCCAATGACCAATTATGTATATTCGAGGTATATGGTTTACTATTATATGGATTTTACAACTACTTCATATGTTGGTCATGGGACAAAGAGAGCGTTCATTATGGAACAAAACTACAAGATATGTTAGACACGCAACCAAACGATATGGTTATATCTTATGAATGACAGACAGACTACCAAAAATTATTGAAGATTAAACAATCTCATACCTTAATTAGTATTAATATCCAATTACAACAAAACAAAAAATCACTTTTAATAAAAGTGATTTTTTTATAGAACATGTATCTCGTCTATAATTTATGTTGTTTTATTAACATAATTTTAATCAATGGAACAGATATAATGAGCAATATTACAATATTAAGCGTCATGACTACTCCAAATCATTGAAAGAGATCAGAACCCAATAAAACAAGCAATACTCAAATTGCAAGCGTACTCATTTGACCACCAAATATAGCTGGTCGCGCTCTCTCATATGCTTCATATACAGCATGTTCTCATGATCTTCATTTATCCTGTTCTTCACGAAGTCTTTCATAAATCAAAATAGCAGCATCTACACCCATACCAATATTGAGGATAATTGCAGCCATACCAGATAGACTGAGTGCATATCATACCAACTTCAAGATTGCAATTAATACAATAATAAAACTCACAAGTGCAATAATTGAAATAAATGCTTTTTTAGTACCATATCTTCGAGCCATCAACAAGAAAATAAGTATAAATGACAATAATGTAGCTCGTAAAGCTCATTTCCAGGCATTTTCTCATAAAGTAGCACTAACTTTACTTTCATTGACTTGAATAAGTTTAGCAGGCAGCGCTCACTCATTCAGACTATCAGCTAATTCTTTGGCTCCAGCTAAATCAAAACTACCATTAATAATAGCACTTCATCAACAAATCTTATCTTGAATAGTTGGAGCTGTAGCCAATACTCCTCATACAAAGATAGCCATTTGTTTTTGAATATTTGATTGTGTGATGTTACAAAAAATATCCTTACCAGTATCGTCTAGATCCACCTGAACTGCAGGTCTACCAACTTGATCTCTTGAGACAGAAGCGAATTTAAAATAAGCACCATTAAGTACTCTATTTTGAGAATCTTTTGCGGCAATCCACATATTCTGATCACGAACAAAAATAACTTCCATATTATATGTATCATTAGCCAATAGATCAGCAATAAAAGATGAAGCAAGCTCCTTGGTGGTAACATTGGTTAAGAGTATCGATCTATAAAGTGATTGTGATAGTTCTTTTTTATCATAGATTTTAACAATAAGCGTTTGTCATCATGTTGTATATATCTTTGCTGTCTTTGGTGTTAGTTCTCACAATTGATCCAAAAGTGGAAGTTGGGCAGATGATGCTCGTTTTTTGTCTACAAGTGGAAGAAATCATTTTTTAACTACATCTTCATCAAATGAAACACTTTCTCCTGATGCTATAGATCATGTTGTAGAAGGAGCATATACATCGACTTGATAAGCAATTTGTCATGAAAATGGATCTCAAAGATCAAAGAGAATTGTTTTTGTTTTCTGATTATAATATATACCATTAGATAATTGTTCTCATTCCATAGATATTTTTTTGAAATCAAAGTTATCAGATCAACTAAATCACTTAGTGGTTGCTTTTGTAAATAACTCCTGATCTGAAAGTTGTCTTTGAGTTTGTCATGAAACCTTACCAAGAGATTTGATAATATAAAATCAATTTACATCTACACTTCCACTCACCAAAGGATCGGCGTTTTGAAGGAGTCCTTTTACTAATGTTTTTGAGACCTCCCCTGATGCTAATGATCAGATAAGCTCTGTTGATGATGATAGTCCCATAGGCAATTGTTCTTTTTGAGCGCCAGTTATGAGAAAATAATAAACATCATTACTACCCTGACTACCTATTTGACTCATTGTGGTAGGATCTTTTATTGATTGCGCAAGTAAATCAGTAGCAAGTTTTTTTCTCTGCTCTTCTTGTTGCAACCCAGTTAATGAATTTGGTAATGCAAATTCTAACTCAACAGTCTTACCGATAATATCTCTTGCTTTGTTTAGATCATCAATACCCCCTATTCTAACAACAATATAATCATCACCAGCAGCCTTTTGAGGTTTAACTTCTGCATCTCATACGCCCAAACCATTTACTCTTTTGCGAATATTTGCAATAATAATATCTTTTGCTCTTTGAGTCACATCAGCAAATTCAGTTTGATTAGTATATAGTTCCCTATATTTTGAAAAATCAATTTTATACAAAAACTCTACTCATCAAGCAATATCAATTCCTTTGGTAAATTTTCATACAAATAACATAATCAATACTGATAGTGCTACCACAATCCATCTCCAATGTTGTTTCATCATAATACACAAATGATAAATTAAAAAAGATGCTTTTATATACGGAAAAGTGAACTCTTTTCAACCAATAAGCTCATCAAAACAATCAAATAGTTGACATTTTTAATCAATACTATTTCATAGTTCTTCCTCGTTCAGTTCCAATAAGTAAGGTTGTATTGATTCACGTATCAACACCTCCAGAGAAAAAAGATAATCCCTCATCTGAGTCAATAATACGAATAGGTCAACTATCAAGTATATCTTCCAAAAATGCGGTATATGCAACCTTTGTTTTGGTAGCTAATCATCAACTCCAAAAAACAATCATAGTTTGTTCATGTTTAATAGGATTATTTCAAATATATTCAACATAAGCTCAGTTTCTCACCAATTCGACTCATAATTTTGAAGCAAAACCAGCAATTGATCACGATATGCTGTTTTTATCTATACCATTATATACTCATAAAGAGATATGCTGAAAATCACCAAATGGATAACCAATAATACGATGAACAAATGAAAACAAGCGTTTGTAGTTTGAAATTGATGTTGAAGTTGCTCATAGAGGGAGTAGCACCGCTGCTCAACCAAATTGTTCCCTAGGGGGAGAGTATAAAATACAACCATGTTTCATCTGATTAATATTTTCCGGACAGTCTGACTGAAATACAACTGAATTGATATTATTTACACGACCGATGTAACGTGCATATTGAGTAATATCGCCCAACGTTACATTTGTTATAACCATAGAACCAAAAGTTTTATAAAGAGATTTAATATTAGTAAGAGATGAGAATGAAAAAAGTTTATTCATCAATGACTTAATAATTATTTGTTGTCTACGACTACGATCAAAATCAGATGTACTATGTCTTGATCTTGCATAATTGAGTGCAGTATTACCATTCATAAGTTGCTTTCCAGCATCAATATGAAGTGTACCATAGTTAAAGTCATCAATAGGAAAACTAGTATCGTATAACTCCTCTGGGACTTCTACCTGTATTCATCAAAGTTGATCAATAAGTTTTTCAAATCAACCAAAATCAATCATAGCATAGTATGGTATATCTTGTCATATAAGATTACCCACTTTTTGAGATAAAATAGATAATGATTGCTCCAAAGAATGATCCTTTTGAGTCATATAATAATCCAAAATACTATTTATTCTGCCATAATATCATTTATCAATAGATAAATACAGATCTCTAGGTAATGAAATGAGATTAACTTGTTTAGTACGAGGATTATACGATGCTATAATCAGAGTATCAGTATTATAAGCACCACGATGTCATTTTCAACCAACTCACACAATCAATGTATTAATAATACGAGAAGAGGACGCTGTTGAAGAATATGATCATGTTCATAAGTTGTTTTTATTTGATGTACTTAAACCCAAAGATGTTCACAATCATGTGGTTGAAAAATAACTTATACTACGTATAATTCACCATGTGCACACTCATCAGATTAAAAACATCCCAATAAATAATCACAAATGTTTTATTCAAGATCCAAGATGACTCCAAAATAACGATGATCCAATAATTTTTTTTGATTCAAATGACATAATACAAATTAATGATTATAAATTACTTCAGGAATCTTTTTCAATCAGTACTATATAACGAAATGTTATGATTACGACATAAAGTAGTTTTACACACATTGGTTGTTTTTTTTCTCTCAATTTACTTGATAGATAATTTTTTATCTCTTAAATTCAAAAGAAAACCACTTTCTATGAAAGTGGTTGTTTCTTACCTATTTTTTATTCTTTTATCCATTTGATAAAGAGGGAGCATTACAAGCAGTATTTGTTGCTTCTGGATGATTCAAGAGATTTCACTCCATAGTACCATTGTTACATTTTGCTGAGTACCAACTACATTCTGATCTACCTTCCAAAGGATCTCAAATAATTTTTGGAGCAGTTGCTCTGGTAACTGTTGCTCCATGAGCAATAGTACTACCTTGATAGTTACAATCAGCAGGTGCCAATGTTCTACATGATTGATAGACATACGAACCAGCAAGTGTACCATTAGTACACGATCTTGTTTGACTAGGACATGGTTTGCCATAAGGGGTTGTATCTGTCTGATAAGCAACAACTGATCATCCATGAGCTACAGTCGATCACCAAGGAGCTATACAAGAGTTTGGCTCTCATACAATACATTTTTCATACTCATACGATCAACCCAACACTCAATCATTACATACTCTTGTTTGTGGTTTACAGGTTGTCCCATAAGATGGACTTCCATTTACAAATGCAGTAATACTTTGACCATGAGGCACTGAGGTTCATCGTGGAGATCTACAATCTTTAGGTGTTCATTTGGTACACGATCTCCAAATTTTTACACTATTACCAATGGGTTGAATAGTTCCATATTGACAGGTAACAGTTACTTTATTTACTTTACCATCAACCTCTCCATCACAACTATCAAATCGTCAAACACTATTTTTAAAGTATCATACTCATTGTCGACCATGATCCAAAACTGCCGATTCTCATACATAAGGACTAGGACATCTAGCTGGTCCGGAAGTTACTGCTTTTGGCGCAGATCAACAAGATAAATAGATATAAGCTGAATCACCATCTAATGTACCATCATTACAAGTTCTTGTTTGAGAATCACACGTCCATTTACCATTACTATATTTTCATTTATTATACAATTCTCTACTAGAATCATGGTATACAGTCACATTTGTTTCATCAATAACACAATTGTCTGGTCACTCAATTTTACAAGTAGAATACTTGAATGGCTCAATATATTCAATCTTACCGTCTATACAGGTGTGAGTTCTAGAAACACATTCTTCTGCAAATCTTACAACCTTTTCTTCAAAAGAAATAAACTTTTCACCATGTTTAATACTTTCTCACCAAGGAGTCGTACAAGATGGTTTAGATGAATCAATAGTTATTTTTCATTCTGCTTCTGGCTTTAATTCACCATTAGTGCTAAATATTTCAGGATTTTGTTTCATATAATCAGTAGTAAATGATCATTTGAAATCGCATTTAACCATAGTATGAGTTGGAAAATTACTAATCCATGTTCACTTTGCATTACAAAATTCTTCAATATGTCTACACTCTTCATCTGAAGCAATTTCATTCTTGAGGAATCTAATTCTCGTAGATCCAACAGGAACTTCGGTTCAATCATCATCTTTACAAGGAGTGAGTGCAACATCTGTTCTATCGATAACTTTACATTCCAAAAATTTATATTCTGATTTTTCAGACGGATCAGTGGATCATTGAGGTGCAAAATTACCATTGACACATATTTTTTCTATTGACTCACAAGTGGGTTTAGTATTTGTTGTGGTTTTTTCAGTAACTTTATAAAACGTGAGTTTAGAACCATCTTTTCTTGCTTCTCATTCTGGATCCATACATTCAGTTTTAAGTGGCTGTGATTCAATACAAACAAAAGAACCATCAGGTTGTTTTTCAGGATTAAGAGTACCTTCACATAATATAGTTTCAACACCTCATGGTAAAATTAATTCAGATCATGTTGCTGTTCAAGTAGCACTTGAGGGTTCAACTACAGCAGAGTTATTGGATCCAAAGATACCATCAAGTCAAGGAATTTTAACATCAACTAATCAAGCATAATTGAGAGCAACAATACCTCATCCAAACATTGCGACAAAAAGCAAAAGATTTTTGAGAAAGTTCATCGTAAATAATAAAAATAAACAAATAAATAAAATAACATAAGAATGAGTAGGTATTCAAGACGTTCTATAGAATGTTCATATGTATAGTATATAGGTGAAGTATGTAGTGTTTTTATCTCTCAGTACAAGTGGTAGTACGACAATATACGCTTATTGTTACATAAATAAATTGACTTTAATATTTATATTATATTTTATTATTGTTACAATAAATAAATATCTCGATAATATATCAATACTAATCAATCTGTTTCTTTTCTTTTTTTAATAGTTCAAAAGGAATTTTTTTTATCCAATAAAGATATATATGAACGACAAAAAAGAGCACCACTAGTCGCACAAAAAGAATAAGCTTATCGATACTTCATTCACCTAACATGATTAACAACAAAAACATAGTTAGTGTAAAAAATCGCACAGGCCATCTCACCTCTGATCTTGTAAATCATAATCTCATGAGTCTATGATGTAAATGAGTATAATCACCCTTCATGGGGTTTTTTTTCATAATCAGAATACGATTAATAAATACTCGAATACTATCACAAATAGGTAGAAAAAAGACAAGTAACATGGTGCCTACTTTTGCTCATCACAAAAGAGATAATGCTCAAAGTAAAAATCAAATAAAACTCATACCAACATCTCTCAATACTCCTGAGGGTTTAAATTCAATAAGAGTATATACAAAACAACTAATACTCATTAAAATACATAAAGCAACAATACCATTCATCAGTGTAAGATCTGATCATACGACAGTATAAATAGTTAAAACCACATTTGATACAATAAATGCAACCGCTGAGAAACCAATACTACTTACACCAGCAGTCATGGCGTGAGATCCATCAAAAAAATTGATCATATTGATACATCATACAATCCAACCTATTGAAAATACAAATCATAACCAAGGATGTAGTTCATATCAAAAGAGTGTAATGTTGGTATGTATTCAGCTTATCCCTATATAAATCACGACTGCACTAATTTGTACCAATAATCTATAGATTGGACGAATTCATGTCATATCTCACCTCCAATCAATGATATCATTAATAAAATTAAATACACCATATCATGTTGCTATGATGAGTAACCATTTAATGAGTGGAATATCAAGTAGTCATGGTATAGCTATTATGAGCCCAATTCGCAGTCACATAATCAAAAAAATACCTTGAAAATTAGGTACTTTGAATGTTCTCATAGGTATCCGATCATGTCATGGTCTATCCAAAATTCATCGATAACGAAACAGAGCAAGTCATACTATTGCCACAAGAGTTACTATAATTGTATATAAATAATAATGATCAAAGATAGCCATAATATGTAATTATCTAATAATGATATGATTGATTAGACAAAACTTGTAAAGATCTATAGATCTGTTCCAAAACAATAAGTTTCACAAGTCCATGAGGCATAGTGTGTGTTCAAAGTCATAATTGAAGATCAACTAATGATAATAATGATGATTCATCGAGTCCATATGGTCATCAAATAATAAATACAACATCTTGAGAGTTATTTTGAGATTGTTTTATAAGAGTAACCCATCATGAAGTATCAAAGCTTTTTCAGTCTTTAGAAAGTAATACCTTGAAATATGATACATATTTTCACTGCAAAAACTCTACAATGTAATTTGTTTCCTGTTTTATTATTTCACCTGGAGAGTCTTTTTTACTTGGTTTAAGCGCATGTATAAACACAGATTTTCATAATCTTTTTAGGTATTCTTTGATAGGTGTGTCAAAATGTTTATCGCCATCAGATATAATCAAAAGAGCTATCATACTATCAACATATTAGCAAACAAAGTATCAATCTTAAATCTATGATAATCATGGTATTTTAGGCATTCATCAACCCATCATACCTCACAACATATCTTGAGGATCGAATCATAAAATCTCTTTGGTTTTTTCCATTGAGAGTTGTTGAGCCTTAGTTTTTGCTTTTTTGTATGCTGTCATAAATGCTTTTTCAAGTTTTTCTTTATGATCTACGGACAATAACTCTACATCCTCTACCTGAACATCAGTAATATCCATCTCTCATGACATATCGATCAAAACACCATCTTCTCTTGCTCTAATAATGAGATTTTTGAGGGCTTCTTGGAGTTTTTTGTACTTATCATAGAGTTCTTTGAGTTGCCCCATTTGACCAAACATAGACATGATAACAATAACAATAAAAAATAAAAGATAATCAGAACATAATTATCATGACAAAGAAGGCAAGAAGAATAAGATTATTATCAGTCATAATCTATTGACTAGTTTATAAAGTTAACTATTATTATCAAGTTCTTGTTCAACCGAATTAATAAACTTCAATGAATTTCCATTTTCTTTTATCATCTCTATTGTAGTATATCATGAGTAGCACTAAGACAGCCAATAACAACAAGATATGATTATTAACTCCTCTCGAGGAAGCAAAAATGATTGTTGCATCTGTGAATGGATCCAATGGCGTTAACAATATACAACTATTACTTGATCAAATTATCAAGACACCAATCATCAGTTATACACTAAGAGTTCAGTTTGAACAGATATTTCAAACATATTGTCACTGATTCACAAATGCCAAATTAAAATCACACGATATCATTATGAAATTACTTTCTGAAAATAACATTGATCAAGATAAAATTTTCAAAACAACAAGAGTATTGAATCATTCACTTCAAACCATACTAATAACAAATCCAATTTATATCAAACAGATTGGGAAACTACTTTTTGATGATTTTAATGAGAAAGATTTTGATCAAACAATATAAAAGTCTATTTTTTGAATGCACTCATAATCTTCATACTATACAAATATATTCTACCTATCCATGAAACAGGATAGTCAAAGCTTCCTACAAATTCATACTTTGTTCCACCAAAGCCAAGTTTAAACTGAGTAACATGAGCAAGCCAATCGTTATGAGCTCATATTCTCGATGCTCCCAATAAATCATAGTATCTAAAACCTGCTTCTTGTGCAGATTGTATAATTTTTCGATGTAATCGTTGACTTAAACCACTATTTCCAAATCTACGATCATTAGCACCATAAAGATATATGAGTCATAAATTATTACTTATACAAAGAGCTCAGCTTATACAATATCATGCTTGATCATAGATACCATATAAATGAAATATGTTATTATGGGTTATGGCTTTTTTAATGATATTCTGCCACATATTTGGAGTAATTGCCCCAAATCATTTAGTCGATGCTGTTTGAGTATAAGTTTTATAAAATGATTCAAAATCTTCTTGATTATTAGATTTTCTGAATATAAGATGGTTTTTAGAAATCACTATTTCTGCTTTTTTTATTTTTTCTTTGGTGTTTTTACCACATTCATGTAATAGATTATTAATTGATTGACCCAAATCGATCACAATTGTTGATTCTGGTAAGTTGTACTTAATAGATGGGGTCAGGCCATAACTCAATAATTGTTGAGAGATTATTTCATAAGTTTTATAAAATGATTGTTGATATTCTATCGGATTAGCCTTATAAAACGGTATAGGATAGGAAATAATGACATGCGAACAACCTCGTTGAAGATATAATGGAATATAAGATATTGATCAATAATATATCCTTGCTTGAGTTTGAATAGACTGTACCAACAACATTCGTTGTTCCTTAGAAGTAATAAGCTGACTATCTCATAGTATTTGAAACCACACAATAGTTACAATTCATATTTTTTTTTCTTTACAAATAATCTGTAACGAAGCTCACATCCAATCAATAGTAAAGGTAGGTTTTTGAAAAACAAAAGTGTTACAGGTTCTCCACACTGATGATTGATAAAATTGTGAAATAGTATTACTGACAGTGTTCATGACAACAGTGATGATGAGTATCAAAGTATGAGTTAATAAGTATCACTCATATAAGTATAACGATTAATTCTATCCATTCGATATGAATATGATCTCATGCTATAAATGATATAAGTACATGGATAATAATATAATCAAATACGAGATAAAGACATATATCCTTGATAATTTTGGTAAAAGAAAATCATCTGATACGAGCTAGTCACCATTTAGATCTCATGACAACATAAAAACACAACCCAAAGAGTGATAATAGAAGATGCAATGAAATTATTATCATTTCAGAACGATCAAATAGTGTTCACTCCCACAAATGAAATACTCAAATAACAAGTATCTCCCAAACTACAAGGGCAAGACAACGATTAGCAATTGTAACTGATAACATAACAGTCGTAACAAAATAAATTATGGAACCTGGGGAAATAAGTAACATAAAACGAAGTTTTATGATTACGACATGGAAGAGGTCCCGAAGTCTCGGGATAAATATCCTCGGGAAGCTCGTTGAATGTGGATTTTACAAGATCAAAGGATTTACTATTATAGGTAGTTTTTTATTAAGTAAGAGTTTTTCCCCAGCTTCCTTATAAAAGTTCTTGTTGAAGTTGTTTTTTTCTATAACTATTTGCAAATCTATGCGCTTCATCTCTTAGTTTTACTAATAATCTATCTTTTTCATCATAAATAAGGTTATAAACTTTTATCACATATCAATCAGAATCAAGAACATAGAGTTGTTCTTTTTCTCATTTAATTTTTGATCCTGAACGACGAGCACCACCTTTTCCAATACTTATAAATTGAGTATTTATAGCTACTTCATTAGTCAAAACTCACCTACGAAATAAATCAACTACTATATTAAGTTGTTCCTTTCATCAATCAATAATAAACAATGAAGGAAGAGGCGATGTTGTTTTTTTATCAAATCTACGAATCAATACTTGACGAATACTAGCATAATCATCCCCTCATATATCTTTAATACGATATCTTCTATATCATTTTGGATAAAGAATACCTCATTCCATACAACTTAATCACCCACTAGCCCAATCTCATGACCAATGCGAAATATCCAAACACTCAATACGATATGGATAACATAATAGATTATATGATTCTTTAATATTTTGTAATAATGAATCAACAATATTGTGATCCGAAAAAGCAGTACTTGCGACATAACTATCAATATAATGACGATAATGTTGTTCAATAGAACTCGTTATCGACTTAGTAAGGCGCATTCACGATGAAATATACGTATAAGTTTTTGATTCATCTCATCATAAGTGATGTAACTCCCTCATAGGACCAAATTCCAACTCTAAACTCAATAATAATTGTTCATAATCAGTGTCTTTTGTGAATTCAGTAAATCTCATAACATCAACTAACCTACCTTGTACAAAACTCATAACGACAATAATCCATAGAGTTTCTACATTCACAATACGAGCCCATGTTCCGGTTATTTGATCATCAATAATAACTGTTTGCTGTTGGGTTAATTGTTTCAGACTATAATAAATATCTCTTAGCTTTGCCGCTCGTTCAAAATGTTGTTTTTCAATAGCCTCATTGATAGAATTTTTGAGAGAATACATAATTGAAGTATCATTTCATGCAAAAAAATCCTGGATCAATTTAAGATCACGAGCATATAATTGCTGATAATGCTCGATAACAGGATCATTTCACATCATTATTGAGACAGTTATACTAAAGATTATAGTGATGGAAGAATATTATTCTGCCAAGTCCATTTCAATCATATCTTCATCATCAATAGTTTCTAATGTTCATGTTTGTTTGAAATTACTTCAAATTGGCAATGGTCTTCCCAAAATAACATTTGATTTAAGATCACCAAGTTCATCAATTGCTCCTTTGAGAGAATTTTCAACCATTACACGCACTGTTTCTTGAAACGATGCAGCAGATAACCAACTTGCTCATTCTTTGGCAACTTGAGTCAATCAAAAAATAAGTCTTTGACCCATAGGTAAATCTTTACCATCTTGAACCAAACTATCACACACTTTAAGATACTCCTCATAAGGAACAACGCTTCATGGCACAAAACTACTGTCTCCTCAAGATTCTACCAAAAATCTACTAAACATTTGTTTTACTACAATTTCCATATATTTTCTATTAACCTCTTGAGATGCTCATATATAAACTTTTTGAAGTTCATTAACGACATATTTCTGAACCTCAATATCTCAGACTATTGATTTATAATCTTTGAGATCAAGCGCTCCTGTAGTCAAAATTTGTCATTTTATTACTTTTTCATTATGAGCAACCTTCATTCTAGTACCAGGAGAAACAGTCTTTTTTTCTGATTTATAAACTCATAAAACAAGCTGGTCTTTTGTTGTCTCCAAAACAACTCAATCTTCTTTAACTTTTAATTTTGATTTACCCTTGATGGCATAATCAGATCACTTATTGAGTTGATCGCCCTTTGTGACACATATATTATAATCAGATTTAATAAAATACACTCTTTTTTCTTCTTCAGCGATAATTTCAATCGTTTGAAGCTTACCATCTTGAGCGATTCTTACTACCCCATCAAAAGGACTAACAATACCTTTTGCTTTAGGTATTCTTACCTCCAACAGTTCATCAACTCTTGCAAGTCATCATTGAGTCACATCCTCACCTCAGGCACTAACTCACTTATTGTGTTTACTATTGAGCGTTAATTGTGTTGTTCTTTCTCATAATGATTGAGATGCTATAATACCAATAGCGACTCATTGATCAATGATTTTTCTTGTACTTAAGTCCATACCAAAACATGTTTGACAGACTCAGTTAATAGTTTTACATCCAATACTTGATCTGACTTTAATAGTGTCAATATCAACGTCTTGTATCATTGAAACAAGCTTTCTATCAATTATATCTCACTTTTTAGCTAAAATAATACCATCACTTGTTATGAGATCTTCAGCTAATACTCTTCCATAAATAACCTCCACAAAATGTTCACCATTTGCTTGTAAACTATATTTGTCAAATTGCACATACTCATGAGAACCACAATCATACTCTTTGACAATTACTTCTTGGTTTGAATCACATAATTTCCTCGTAATATATCACGAATCAGCAGTTTTGAGTGCGATATCAGTTCTACCTTTTCTAGAGTTGTGGCATCACAAAAAATACTCCAATGGTGTATATCATTCAAGATAGCCAGATTTAATAGGTAGATCAATAATTTTACCACTTGCTCATTGTACCAATCATCTCATACCACTTAAATACGATAATGTACCAAAAGAACCTCTTGCTTTACTATCAGCAAGCATAAAATAACTATTAGTTGGATGTTTAGTGTAGATATCTTTTATTTTTTTTTGAATTTGATTATCAACATCTAACCAAATATCCTGATTTAAGGCTGATTTTTCTTCATTGGAATAAAACCCATTATACCAATGATTAAGTAATACTCTTATTTTATCATCTCATGCAGCAATAATACTATCTTTATCTTCAGGACTCAGAATATCAAATGCTGAAATAGTGACGGCCGATTGTTGAGCAAATTGAAAACCAAGTTGCTTGAGTTGATCAGCGACATCAGAAAGAAGGTCCTGACCACCAATATCATAAACCATATCCATAACCACCTTGATTTCACTTTTTTTGAGTTGCTTATTGGTATCAATCTGATTAGTGCTCATAAATTGTAATTCACTCGGTAATACCATATTAAAAATACATCTACCTACGGTTGTTTTTAGTGTTTGTCAGTTAGTTGTTTTAATAAGTACAACATCATTTACATTGAGTCATAATTTACTATACTCATAAACAACCTCATTTGCTGATTTGAAATAACCACACACATGATCCTCATTTAATGGTTGAGCAGTAAGATAATATACTCACAAAATCATATCTTGACTTAATACAATAGAAGGGGCTCATGATGAAGGCAGTAAGGTATTCCTTTTGGAACTCATAATTGTCTTTGCTTCTTCTTGGGCATACTCAGATAAAGGAAGATGCACCGCCATCATATCTCCATCAAAATCAGCATTAAATCAACTACAAACCAATGGATGGATTCTAATAGTTTTACCAGGAACGAGTTTTATCTTGAAGGCCTGGATACTTAGTTTATGAAGTGTTGGAGCACGATTCAATAATACATACTTACCTTTGATTACCTCTTGTAGGATATCTAATGCTATTAACTCCTCTTCTCTAATCATCTTCTCGGCTTGTTTAGGAGTGTTTGCGTATCATCTCTCAATAAGCTTGGAAATTACAAAAGGAGAAAAAATCCTAATCGCAATATACAACGGAATACCACACTCATCCAATGCCAAGTCTGGTCATACGGTAATAACACTACGTCATGAGTAATCAACTCTCTTACCAAGAAGATTCTGTCTAAAAATACCTTCTTTTTTACTGAGTTTATCAGTCAATGATTTGAATACCCTCGCAGTTCATCATCTTCATCCTCCTGCCGCTCATTGACTTTTATCTCAAATAATCAGATTATTTACTGATTCTTGAAGCAATCTAATCTCATTTTTTTTAACTACATCAGGCATACCTACCTGGATCATTTTTTTTAATCTAAGATTCCTTTGTACAACTCTTCTATAATACTGATTTGCATCAGCTGATGCTGTTTTACCTCATTCCAATGAGATGACGGGTCTAATGTCTGGTGGTATCACTGGCAGATATTTCATTACCATCCATTCAGGTCTTGTATTGGAAACATAAAGATTAATAAGTAGTCTTAATAATTTGAATGTTTTCTTTTTTTCCTCACCCTTAGTAGTATTAAACTTTTCAGAAGCAATTTTTATCTCCTTTTCCAAATTTACTTGTGATAATAATTCCAAGATAGCCTCAGAACCAGACTTAAATCAGAAGATATGATTAAACTTATTGAAAAAATTACGATAATCTGATTCTAAAATCGTACTACCTGGCTTAAGTGTTGATATGACTGACTTAATACGAGAATACTCTTTTTCAAGTTCAAACTTATTTTCTTTATAAATTTCATCTAATTGATTAATCAATGATTTTGCTCAATCTTTTTTATTTTTTTCCTGTTTAGCTTTTTGCGTTTCATCAGCATATACTTGTTCAAGATGATCAAGTCTTTCTTTGAACATATCTTCTAATGACTTAACAACAGTTGCTTTTTTCTTATCATCAAACTCAATCGTAGCAATATATTTCACAAAATAAAGTATCTTTTCAATCTCAGCAATACTCAATCCTAGCAACAGTCCTATTCTTGTAGGAGTAGTTTTGTAGTACCATACATGAACCACTGGCGATGAAAGTTCAATATGACCCATGCGTTCTCTTCTAACCCTTGCAGGAGCAATTTCTACACCACATCTTTCACAAACAAATCATTTATATCTAGCTCCTTTGTATTTACCACAACTACATTCATAATTTTTGGTAGGACCAAAAATTGCTTCACAAAACAATCACTTGAGTCTAGGTTTACCTGTTCTATAGTTCACTGTATCAGCAAATTCTACACTTCCATGAGACCATTTTAGAATATCATCTGGTGATGCTAACGACACCATTAATCAATCAAAATCAATATTTTGCATTAACAAAAAAAATGAGAAATAAAATAAGTATTATTCCTTTTTGAATATCTTATCAAAGGGACATCACCTGAGGATATAGGCCCTAAGTCACTACAAGATACTCTGAAACACCTCATTGCTAAAACCACAAAGATCTTTTACAACGTCACTATGTATACTTATTTGACTACTGAATACAAGAGAAAATAAATAAGTGAAAAAAAATATTAGGTATATTCAAGAATATAGTTGCATTTAAAAAGAAAAAACATATACTATGATCATATCTATAATGTATAGTTTACCAAAAGTGTTTGATAGTAGTATTTTTTGCAGACATATTTATATTGTTAGATTATAGTATGGAACAACAAATAGTGATTCAAAATCCTCATCGAAGCTGAAAAAGTATTATTTCGGACTGATATAAAGTGAGAAAAAAATATTTAAATATACTAATAGAGGAGATTAACAGTAAAAAAGCAACTATTCTGACAGGGTTAAGAAGAATAGGGAAAACAACCTTAATGAAACAAGTCATAGACTATCTTATCAAAGAAAAAAAAGTCTCACCAACACGTATTTTGTACTATAGCTGTGACATATTCTGATGAATAGATTCACTATCGCTTTTAGAGATAATACAAACATTTCGTACATGAAACAATATTGCTCTATCGGAAAAAATATATTGTTTTATCGATGAAGTAACATACTTAGAAAACTTTCATACTCAACTCAAAAATATTGTTGATATTAGTGCATTACACGACCATACAATCAAACTATTCGTAACATCATCTTCAAGTAGTATAGTAAATGATCAAAAAGCAATGCTTACATGAAGACACAGAACTCTACTTATAGAACCACTTGATTATTATGAATATTGTGAGTTTACCGATAAATGAAATTACCACGACTGAGAATATTTTGATGAGTATCTGAGTTATGGATGAATACCAGAATATGTCCTCACCAAAAATCCAGAAGTTTTAAGTACCATTATCAATGATATTATCAATAAAGATATTATTATTCAACATGCTATAAGGGATAGAAGGACAGTCTTTGAACTCTTGTTATTACTACTAGAAAGAGTCGGTAAAGAACTTAGCATCACAAAAATATCTCATATATTATCCATATCTAAACAAACTGCACAAAAACGAGTTAATTACTTTCATGAAACCTATCTTTTTAATTTTATTTGAAGATTTGGTACATTAAACGAAACAATCAGGAATGCCAAAAAAATATATGCTATTGATACAGGAATTATAACCATATATAGATGAATTAGCAATAAAGGTTCATTGTATGAAAATAGTATCTATAATCTCATCAAACATTATGAACCATACTACTATTATCATATATGAAATGAAATAGATTTTATTATATGAAAAAGATGAAACTATATACTTATTGAATGTAAGTACCATAGTAAAATAAATACGTGACAAAAAAAAATAATGGATTGATTTAATGGAACAACTTATATAGTTGATTGATTTAAGTGATATGAGCAATGTTATAAGGAAATACTATCAACAAAAGAATTATTACCATAGAATATCATATCCTAATACAATCTTTTAAGTTCTTTTCCTTCGGTGATGATTTTATGAAGGAGGATAAGTTCAATCATATTGACCATAATAGCAGTTCCTCCAAAAGAAACAAAAGGCAACGTTAATCATGTAGAAGGAATTATGTTTATATTGACTCATATATTGATAAATGCTTGAATCATAATAAGCGATAAAATACCCATTCCTACTCCCCTAAGGTAATCATCTCTGATTATCTTCAAATGAGTAAGAACATATACTGCGAGTCGTAAATATAATGTTATAAGCAGAATATTTCATACAAATCATACCTCTTCTGAAAATGCAGCAAAAATATAATCTGACTGTGCCTCTGGGATATAACCAAATTTTTGAATTCATTTCCCATATCATTTACCTATAAGTCCTCATCATCATACACTTGCAAGTGCATTTCTAATTTGATAGGTAATACCTCTTCATGAACTATCTGCTTCAGGATAAAGAAATGCCTGAAAACGAGCTTTAACGTAACCAACTTGTGTTCCTATAAGTATTCCGAATCATAATCCCAAGATCATCATAATAACAACGAATCTTTTTTTTCCACCCAAATATCGATACAATATCAAAGCAGTTAACCCTAAGATCAAAATAGTACCATTATCTTTAAGTACCAAAAAAATAGCACAACTCAATCATGTTACCACCAAGAACGAAAAAAAACCTGTCCATCAGTGTAATAATGCTTTTTTTCTAACAAGCCAGTCGCAAATCAGGAGTACAAAACCTAGTTTAAAAAACTCTCAAGGTTGTAGAGTTCATACCAAAGGAACTTCCAACCATAATCTTGCACCATTGAGTTCAATACCCAATGGAGTAAGGAGTAATGCAGTAATTATAACTACTCAGATCAAAATAATATACCTCCATGATCTAATCCTAGACAACGATGTCTTGTAGACAATAAAAGCAACAACCAATCACACAACAATATTTCTTAATTGTTTGAAAAAATAAAAATAGTTACTTGGTTCTCATCGTAACAATGTTAACGTAAATGATTCATGGATAGAGACACTAAAAAGAGCTCATAAGCCATAAAGTATAAGAAATAATCAGATCATTAGAATGGTATTTTTTCACATAGTCATGACTATTCAAGATAGTAAAAACGTTCAATCAGTATAATGTAATAATTTTTTATAAAAAATTTGCAATTTAGAATCATTCTGATTATAATACATTATCAAATAGCATTTATTACTATTTATTTATTTTATACTATTTTTACTCATGACATTATTTAAAGAACTTTTGGAACAAGTAGCTGATGACGCTACTGTTAGTGCAGATACATCTGCTCCTGTGGTTGATGATACAACTACTACCACCGATACAACAACTGAAACCAGTGAAAGCGATCAAGCATTTGGTAGTGAATTAGAAGCACAAGCGACTGATGCTGCTGCTGGTGATTTGGAAAGTGCTACTGGTACTGAAGCTATCGTACCAGAAACAGATGTAGTTGATACAGCAACTGAAACTGATGAAGTAATTACAGAAGAAGCAGTGGTAGCAGAAACTGAACCAATTGGCGATTCTGGCATGACCGAATCAGAACTCAATGCAGAAGAAGAACAAGCTGATCAAGAGGCTTGAGATACTGATGGAGATGGTGAAATGGATGCTTTATGAGCTGAAACAGATGCCGAAGATGCTGATGAAGAGGAAGCTACAAGCACTGATGATGCTGATGCTGATGATGATGCTGATATGGATGATATGGATGAAGATTTCTAATAGTTGTTATCAATTAATTCTAATACACCTCATATTCATCATTCAAATCTCCTAGAAACAACTCCCATAAGTTTTCCTTGAACAAAAACAGGAGATCAGCTCTGTCATGGATAAGGCGTATAGTCAATAATTATACCAGAGTGCACAACTGGTATAATTTTTTGTATTCCTGATTCATAGGTAACTAGTCCATCAAGATGAGAATAAGTACAATAATTAGTATTAAAATTGTTTATAGTAATAAAAACTAGATCTCATGAACTATGTAATATAGATTGGAGATAATAGTAACGATCTTGAAACGTAAATCTTACTCTATCTTTATATCATTGAATATCAGAGTCATCATATATACTGGGGAAAAGAACATGTTTTGCGGTTATTCGTACTCATCATGTTCGGTATGAGATAATTCATTGTATAGTGTGATTATTATTTATTAACTGAAACACACATGATATTTTATCATCAACTGGTAGTATTCTCTGTGATGATCACCAAAAACCTAAATACCTAAAAATAACCATTCATAATGGTATCGATACAATTATCATAACAATTGATACTAATCTTGGGTGAATTATCTTCATGAGATGGTGTGGTTGTATTCAAGTAGACAAATAAATCAATCATAATTTACTCCAATACAAAATACCCTTGGAATAAAGTATCTTTTTTATATACTATCTCATTCATCCTTTATATCTATTATGTTTTCACTTTATGCAAACTATCCAATGAAATAACTCTGTACTTGATCAGTATTTTGATCATCAAACCATGTCTGTCCACTTCAAAGCAGATTGTCCTTTGATGAGTAAAAAATGACATCCATGAAACTGGCAAACAGTCCTTAGTAAAGAGAGTATCTCTCATAGTGATCTAGTTCATCTTACCAATCAACTTCTTATTCAAGTCCAAGAACTACCTTATTCATGGCTTGAAATCGATCGTACTCATAGTAAAGTTCTTCAAATTGGTCCCTATAGGGTTGTCATCGTTTATGAGCCACTTGCAGATGATTTAGAAATCACTGTCGTCAAACCAGTCAAAAAACTTTCCTTATCTGATTATCAATTATCTAATAATGTTTATGAACTACTTACAAGCAAGGCAAAAGGAGTATTGATAAGCTGATCACCTGGTAGTGGAAAATCAACCTTTGCACAAGCACTAATTCAAACATATGTCGAACACAATAAAATCGTTAAAACAATTGAGAGTCCTAGAGATCTACTTGTAGATAAACAAGTTGTACAGTATTCTTTTTCATATGCTCCCCATAGTGAAATTAGAGACATATTGTTACTTTCCAGACCAGATATAGCCATCTATAATGAGGTAAGAAATGTTGATGACTTTATCCTCTTCAAGGATCTCAGACTTACCTGAATTGGGTTAATAGGAGTCATTCATGCTACTGCCCCCGTAGACAGCATTCAAAGATTTATTTGAACTATTGAAATGGGTATTATCCCTCAAGTTATTGATACAGTCATTTTTATGAATCAAGGTACTATTACATCCATTTTACAACTCAAGCAGGTTGTTAAAATGCCTTCATGAATGATGTCAAGCGATCTATCGAGGCCCGTCATCGAAGTAACCGATTTCTTGGATCGTAATAAACTTACTCATGAAATTTATACCTATGGCGAACAGGTTGTTGTTATGCCTTTGGATCAAATTCAGTCATGATCCCATAAAGAAAAAAATATTATTTTTGATTCAGCCTGAGAACAAATCAGTCAACTTATGAGCGATATGTTCAAATTTCCTGTTCGTTGTACCGTCACATGACCATGAGCGCTCCAGCTACGAGTTCACCCCTCCAACAAAGGAATGATTATTGGTTCATGAGGTTCAACTGTTCGTGAATTAGAACAAACATTTGGAGTTCGTATCGATATTGAAGAAGATAATGATCTTGAAAGATGAATGATAGCCAGATTCTCAACATGATCACATAGTAGTAAAAATAAACATAAAAAAAGAAGATAGAAAAAACCTTGATTGTATACCTTATATGACAATGTGGTTACAATCAAGATCTTATACAATAAATAGACAATACTTATTTTGGTTGTGGAAGGTTAAGATTTTTTACAGCCAAAAATACGATAAATGCTATAACAATAAACTTGATCACATTAGATAACACCTTACCCCAAAGAACTCCATTCCATGAAAGTTGTTCTAAATTAGTAATACCAAGTCTTTTGAATACTGGAGACAAGATTAATGGAGTAACCAAATCATCAATTAATGATCATGCCAAAGCGGTAACTTGAGCTCAGATAACCAATCAAATAGCTAAACCGATAACATTGTACTTAGCAATAAATTCCATAAATTGTGCCAACATTAAAAATAAAAAACAAAATAAAAAAAATAACTATCATGAGTAAATGATAGTATTTATATTGTTTACATAACTAATTAATGCGTATTTTCAAGTTCTGAAGTATTATTATATGATGAGTAGGAGTTGACTTATTAACAAAATATCTTTTTTTTAATTTACACTATCTTTCTGCATTCTTTGAGCCAACACTCAATTATGGTATTAGTTTTGGTTTAATAATACCACGTACAATTACTATAATCATAAGTAGCATCTTTATTGTATGGTTTATAGTCTGATACTATAAGAAAAAGATTCCATTACGAACTGCGGGGTTAATTATTGCATGAGCACTAGGAAATCTCATAGATAGGGTTGCTTTTTGATCAGTAAGAGATTTTATACGACTATGATGGGGAGCGGTTTTTAATAGTGCTGATATCTGTATAACGATCGGTGTGATACTTTATTGATGGTTATTATGGAGATCTGAATTATCCTTATCTCCATGATCTTTATGACCAAATAAATAAATAACCCCAAGGCCAATGGTAGGAATAAAAACAGATTTTTTAAGGAGATTTTCACATAAGATTTTAGTCGAAAGTTCTAGCTCAATATGTTTGAGTCGTTCTTTTTTGAATCACTTGGTAGTAAGAAATCAAACACCAATTTCAGGTAGTATATTTTTTGCTTGATTTCAGGATCATTGATGGTCTCACTGAAAACCAACTTGTTCTACTAACTTTACCATAATATCACCATGATGACGTTTATAAATTCTCTGAGTAAATCACACTTCCAATGCAAGATGATCTAATGATGTAGATATAATTTCAATACCATTTCATCATACTTCAAATCAGACACCAAATCATGGTTCAATCTTTTCATCTTTATAGACAACTTCACTCAGTATATTATACAATGGCTTTTGAATGTTTTTTTTAAATATATGAGCCTTTCACTGAGGTACAATTTTTGATGATTGAGATTTTATAATAAAGGGATTATGAGATCATATATGATCCATATCATTGGAATGAGATCATAGAGTATTGTCTACGAATACATCCTTAAGATTATCGGAAATTACTGTCTTATTTTCATTGGTACTATCTAAGCTCTTCTTTATAGTTGTATCATTTGTATGTACAGTAGTACTCTGATCTGAGTCTTGAGCCGATGATAGTGTTGTAGTTCCAAACAAAGCAATAGAGGCAATAAGTGAATGAATAGTTCTTCTCATCATAAGTTTACTATAAAAAAACAAAAAAAAACATGAAATATAGTAATGACAATATTCAATAATGTGTATTATAATTATTTCTAAGGACTATTCAAGAAAATATTACTTACAGAGCCTTGATCCAATGAGATAACACAGTCTGCAAATTGGAGTAAACTATGATCATGTTCAATCATCAAAATAGTATCTCATCTATCCAAAAACTGCTTGAGTACTAACAAGAGTTTTTGGATATCCTCTGGATGAAGTCACACTGTCGGTTCATCAAGAAAGTATACAGAATGTCATCTATATTGTTTCAAAAGATGCCTTACTAACTTGAGTCTTTGAGACTCTCATCATGATAATGTCTGAGCTGGTTGTCACATTTTCAAATACCCCAATCCGATATCACACATAAGTTTCAGCTCATCTTGTATAAATCATATATCTTTGAAAAAATCATATGCTTCATGAATATACATCTCCAATATGTCAGCTACTGATTTTCAGTTTCGTTTAATCCCCAAGACCTCCGATTTATATCTGTGACCCTTACATAATGAACAAGGAACATACGTGTCAGGTAAAAACTGAAGTTCAATCTTTTTTTGACCATATCCATCGCATTCAGTACAAGCACCCTTATCAGAATTAAAACTAAAATGTCACTCCTTAAGACCAAGCATTTTAGCATCCTGACTCGAGGCAAAAATACGACGTATTGTATCAAAAATTCCAATAAACGTAGCGGGGCACGATCTAGGAGTCTTACCAATACTACTTTGATCAACATAGATAACATTTTGAACATTTTCCCAACCAGCAATACTGTCTACTTCTAATTCTTTGTAAAAAGCATCCATAGCTTGCTCTTCTACTTTTGCAAATTCAGATTGTTTGATAAGCTGACCTCATACAATATCAGACCATTGAACTCACTTACGAAGCATGTTCATACGAACAAAAGATTGAATATAGGTCTGTCTCTCATCCAAAAAACGATACAATGTGTGATGAAGTAGCGTTGTCTTACCTGCTCATGAAGGTCATGTTACAATAGTAAATGATCCAAGCGGGAATTCAACTTTGGGTATATCAAGATTGTATTTGGATGCTTGTTTGATAGTAAGCTTTGATCCTTTTGGTGTATGATTAAAATCGACGTGTACTTTTTTTTCTCATCTAATGTATTGTGCAGTGAGACAATCAGATGCAAGAAACTCATCATATGATCCATTAAAAATAACCTTTCATCCAAAGTCACCACTACCAGGACCTATCTCAGTTATTCGATCTGATGCAGTAATAAACTCTTCATTGTGCTCTACGACGACGATCGTGTTTCACATCTCTTTGAGTGTTTGGATAGCTCTGATAACTTTTTGAATCTCTTGAGTATCTAATCCAATTGTTGGCTCATCCAATACATAAATAATTCAGGTAAGTTTATTTCCCAGTTGTTTTGCTAGTCTCATTCTCTGGATTTCACCTCCTGACAAGGTCTCCATCGAACGAGATAAGGTTAAGTAGCCAAGTCACAATGATTGTATCGTCCTGCACCTTTCCAATAATGGATCAATAATTCTATGAAGGAGTATATCTGGATGATTCGAAGAATGTTGAAATTTCTCCAAAACATGTACTACATCATTAATAGGCAGTCTTTGGATATCAGCAATCGTATATGATCATTGATTCAATCACTTTTTTATTGATCAATTTGACGATTTTATCGTTTTTTTTGTTGACATACGTTTTAATTTAGTTATATAGATTTTATACAATCGGTAATAAAAGATAATCAGACTATAATTTTTTTATTTGTATAAGCAACCAAAACTGAACTATGTGACCAGTAGGATGAAATAATAAATGAAATAACACACCGTGATGAGATCCATTATTGTTTAAAACAATCTTTTCAGGGTTGTTGGAATATATTAAGAATAAACCTGATGAGCATAAACAATATGCTGATATTTTTGATCTAATGAAACAATATATTCTATGATATATAAATTATGATATTATTCTACAACATGAAAAATATACAAATTGTATGAAGACCTATGAATCGATATTCGCATGATTAGTTAATGCTCTCAATAATCCGCAACCATATAAAGAAAAAGTTATTAGTGATACAGATCGCATCCAGGAATTAACAACTCTGCTCAAGCAGCATATTGATTATATAAGTAGATACTATGTAGACCTGTTTGAACTTGAGACCGAATGAGGCAAGTATATTAATGAGATTGATAATAATATATATACAACTCTATGATGAGTAGAAAATCATTCACGAATCATCCAATGATCAGAAGATATTCTTAAGTATAGAAAATTATTGATTACCATACTTATAAAAATCGAAGCAGAGGGTTCGTTTACACATAAAGAAATAATTGACATTTATACTCACCCACTCAAAGAAGAAATTGATAATGAAATCGAAGAAATCAAACAATATGAGTCTAAGTGTTTAATGGTTAAACAACCAATTCATAGTATTGATTACAATACCAAGTTACAACAATCAAAAATTGCTATCATAAGACAAGTATTAAGAAAACGACAAATAAATCATCCAAACAATAAGATGTATGATCAGTTGTATAAAACAATTGAAGATTACTATACGAAAAGACAACAGGTCACAAATAATACAGACCATCAATCCAATAAACAATTAATACAGTTGAGAGATAAGATATTTAAGCATCCAGAGTATACTATTTTTCGTAGTGATTGAGATCATAAAGACATCATCACCGCAAAATTTAAAGAAAGTGGTATAAAACTAAAACAAAAAGAAAAACAAGAAACAATATTTCATAATAACTGTAAACAACTCGAAACAATATTTAATGACCTTAATAATCAAGAAATAATATTTGCAATACTTCATATGAAACAAGAATTGGACGAGGTGCCACTTAGTTTTGAACAAATAACCAAATTAATCAAAACATTTAATGTTCATAATACTGCAATAGAATATCAGAATTTTATTACAGTATTAAAACAAGAGATATCGGAATACTGAATAGGTGAGAAAGATTTTATTGATGACCATGCTCAAATATTCTCTCTTAGTTTCAGTCTACATGGTAAAGATCGCTCACTTAATATAGGTATTTATAATACACAGAAAGGTATATATGGGGGTTACTATAGTATGCCTTTTACCTCTAACAAAAAACATATCATTCGTCTCATGATAGACTATTGTGAGATCAATTGAGAAGATCTTTCATCAAGCCTGATGATAGAATACAAACCCACACCATCTGAACCGAACCTCGGAGAAAATAAATCTGATATACAGTGAGCACTGTCCAGACTATCATGATTTGATAGTATTTTGGCATATATCGAAAACATAATGAATACTGGTGAACCTAAACAATTTGGTTTTATCCCTATTTTATTACAAGATACAGTATCTACAAACCAACTATCATGGGATCAGATTACACAACAAGCATGATTATTTTTTTGAAAACAAGCTAAGTCTCTATTTAATGAACACTGGTCTCAATTTCTAAAAAATAACACTGATAATAATTCTAATAGATCAGACAAAATTCGAAATTGTTGATGGTATTTATGAACAAATAGTAACATATATCTTGTAATAGAAAGTTTAATTGAAGACATAACATTTAACTTCTGTATATTAGAAAACGACTATAACGAAAAACAAAGAATAGATATAGTCAGTACATTTCTTACAGACCGATGAGCAGCTAATTGCACAATAGATAGTCTTGATCGAAATAATATAACTCGACTATCTGACAACAACGAATCTGATACTTGAGAACAATATGAAGACGAATACTAATATAAAAAAAACAATACTCGCTATCTCTTTCCAAAAAAAAGAACTATTGTTACATAACAGATAACAACACATGCGAGCACAATGAATAAATATAACACAATAAATATAACACAAACACATATTGTAAAATCTCTCAATAAAATTATACCGATTGTATAACAAACGCAAACTACTCATTTTTTTGATTCCCAGTAGTTCGCTAGTTATATCATCTGTATTTACCAAAATAATAGTTCTCTTTTGATACTTAAGGAATCTTGGGAAATAAGTAATATAAAACGAAGTTTTATGATTACGACATGGAAGAGGTCCCGAAGTCTCGGGATAAATATCCTCAGGAAGTTCGTCAAATAAGGATTTTACAAGACCAAAGGATTTAATATTATAGGTAGTTTTTCATTAATTGGGAGTTTTTTCCCAGCTTCCTTAATTGGTATTACATTCTCATGAGAGAGTTTTTTCATTTATTCTGTTATCACTACCCTATCATGTCACTAAACTTATTAACCTTCTATCATTTTGTTTCTATACCCGATATCCAGGAGCATATCCGTGAACATCTTCAATTTACCAAAGATATCGGTATGAAAGGTAGGATTTATATATGACCAGAAGGTATTAGTGCCACACTTAGTGGCAACAATGGTCAGATTTCAGCTTATCGTTTATACCTCTCGTCAAAACCTTACTATCAAGACATCCCTGATATTGATATCAAATCCACCAAAGTCGATGAGTATTATTTTGATCGTATGATCGTCAAATATCGTGATGAGATCGTAGCACTCAACTATCCAGTCACTCCAAATGATGTTCATACCTACAAACAAGAGGTTACTATCCAACAAGTAAAACTACTTATCGATCATCGAGATCGCGATTGATCATACCATGTTTGAAATCAAACATTCACAGGAAAGCCTTCTGATCATGTGGTACTTTTGGATATGCGCAATAGTTACGAGTATAAACTATGACATTATAAATATGCCATTCCTTCGTGAACAGTTAATTTTCGTGAAATGAAAACATTGCTCGATGAATACCAAACAAGATTTTCATGAAAAATAGTTGTTATGTACTGTACAGGCGGAATTAGGTGTGAAAAATTAGCAGTCATGTTACACAAAAATGGCTTGAATAACTTCTATAGTATCGAATGAGGAATTGTTAAGTACGTCAACACCTATAATGATGGTAATCGACTGGGGAATCTCTATACATTTGATGGTAGAGTTAGTACTCGCGTTGGCGATACGACAACTCATACAACTATTGGACATTGTATATATAGCGATAATCTGACCGATCATATTGAAAACTGTCGCTACTCTCCTTGCAATGCGCGTATTATCTGTCAACCTTCAGCATATCGCAAATATTTATGATTTTGTAGCAAAGAGTGCTGCGATCGTGCTATCCATAACCTGAGAGTAAAAAATATCAAACGAGATAAGTGGGACTATCAACGTATCAGGGACGATATCAAAAAACATCCTGAGACTCAAGCCGAGTACTCCCACATCATAGGGAATTTCTATCATTCGAGAATTGGACAACTAGAACGAAGACATCTCACCTCTCAAAAAGAAGAGTATATTGATTGTGAGTGTTAGAGGAACGTTTAGATTTGACCATTAGACCACTCTTGACTATCATTTTAGTATGCTTGAAATACAGTCCTTATATTCCACCTCACACGATCGTTTTAATCAACAAGATCCGATTTCTCTCAAAGAACAAAAAACTATGAAAAGAAAAGTCTACTTTAGTTATATCTTATCTATACATGATAATTAAAGTACACTTTAAATAATTTGCATTTGAAAAGAAAATCATTATCATACTCGTAAGAAATTTGATTTATGATTTTTTTTCTCTACCATGTTGATCGATCGCCCTTATTACAGAAAGCTTCTCCAAGAGTCTTTTGAAGTCCCTCTGATTAAAGTCCTTACTGGTCAAAGAAGAGCTGGCAAATCATCATTACTTCGTCTTATAGCTCAAGAGCAACCAACCTATATTCTTGATATGGAGGATTTTTCTCATCATGAACTCAATACAACATGAAAGTTACATAAGCATCTCATCACCAAAACATCAGATTATCAAGTTATTTGTATTGATGAAGTACAACAAGTCACTGGACGAGAAAAGGTAATCATATCACTTAATAAACAATATCCATCTATACAACGAATAGTTACTTGATCAAATAGTCATATGCTTTCAAGTGAACTGACAACGTTATTGAGGTGAAGGTATATCCAAATTCATGTCTATCCATTCAACTATACTGAATTTTGTCGTTATGAGAAATGTAATCCTAGTTATGAGTCATTTGAACTATATATACATAAAGGAAGTTTTCCTATCACCTATTTATTTCAAGAAGGACAATTAAGAAAACAATGGATTCAAGACATGATTGAAACTATATTTCTTAAGGATATTATAGAAAGATATGCTATCAAACAGCCAGAACTACTAAGGGAATTATTTTTATACATTATTAATAATGCTGGAAATATTACCAGTTTGTCTTCTATTGTACAAACGATAACATCTCATTCCAAAACAACACTTCCAACACTTCAAGAGTATGTAACATACTTGGAACAAACATATCTCATTTATCGTGCAGAGTTATTTGATATACGTGGCAAAAAAATATTCGATAGATTGAGTAAACGATATCCATCTGATCATAGTTGGAGAAGGTTATTTTTTGGAGAGTTTGATAGTGGTTCGGGAAAAATCTTGGAAAATATTATTTATATGCGAGCAAGATCAACATGATGGTCCATCTCAGTAGGGAGAATTCATCAACAAGAAGTTGATTTCATACTGCACAAACATGGTAAAACAATCTATCTACAAGTAGCGTACCTTCTTAGTAATGAAAAAGTTATCGCCAGAGAGTTTTCCAGTCTTGAAAAAATAGATGATCATTGGCCCAAATATATTGTTTCCCTTGACCATATTAATCATGGCTTTATACAAACTATTCCTCATATTAACGCACGAAATTTGGGGGATATTTTAGAATGATAAAATAAACATTATACTGTGATATTCTTATTTATTTTATAAATTATCACACTATAAATGTCAGAATATACAAAAAAGTCACACCTCACTCTCCTCTCCTACTCATACCGATTGTATAACAAACGCGAACTACTCATTTTCTTGATTCCCAATAGTTCACTAGTTATATCACCGGTATTTACCAAAATAAGAGTTTTCTTTTGATACTTAATTGGTATCACCTATCTCCAAATGTGGTTTGAGAGCATGAATAGCTGTTGTAGGTAACAACGATGGTTGAGGACAATGAACACCAGTACCTTGGGTTCGATTATCACTATGATAGTTATCCTCGACACATTTGCCATCATTTCATACTCAGATCCCAATAACAATCAGTCAGCTTTCACGAGCTTTTTTATTTGCTTCCTGAAGTTTGACAGTATCGTCTGATCAACCATCAGTTACGATAAAAACAATCGACTTTCTCGTTCATCATTCCAACTCCTGTTTATGTTGATCTGATAACGATTGATACAATTGATTAACTTTGTCTACTGCTTTGAAATCTCAGGTAGAGCCTGATGTATTTGACAATCCCGAAAAAATGGTAAGTCTTTCATCATCACTCACATCAGGGCTATATGATTTAAGATCTATGACACTATTACCATGAAATATACTATAATAATGATTGCAAATAAGATTGTTATCAGTGCCACCAAGTAGAATCTTCAGATTATTGTTTGATCTATCCAATGCTTCAATAAGTGCAACTCATAAGACCTTTTGATAGTATAATTTTGATTCCTCCTTCATACTGATTGAACCATCAAAAATACCATAGAGATCAATAACTCCTACATGTGTTTTGTTCACCTCTTCATCTTTGAGTGTAGTAAACATACGAGCTTTCATATTGCCTGCCTTGAGTCTTGATAGACCATCAACTAGGTTATTGGTATCAATACTATAAGGATTATCTTCAATACTTACTGGACCGTCATAACCAATAGGTTCATGTTGTGTGCGATCACTAATAATCTGATTAAATACCGCTACCATAGAATCAATGATATTCTGACCTGTATGAGGATCTCTTACTGTCTCTACATGATGTCTTTGAAATTTGAAGTACTCATAGAGTTTGTTGATATACTCCAAACGCTTTGGATCATCATCAGCAAGGTTTTGAAATTCGGGTTTGATTTGTGCTTTTTGATGTGCAAGATGTTTGAGATCCTTATCGGGGTCACGTTCTTGAATTTTCATATCTTTGGCTTTATCATTGAGAGCTTGCACAAATTTTTGAAAATCTTCTGGTGACAGCGTATCTTGTAATCCATGATCCAGCTGACCATCATCCAAGAGGGACTCCCAAGGATTCTTATCTCATCAATCTTTATTATCTCACTTCTCTCAATTGTTTCAATCTTTATTATCTCACTTCTCTCAATTGTTTCAATTGTTATTATCTCACTTCTCTCAATTGTTTCAATTGTTATTATCTCACTTCTCTCAAT
>DAOQQF010000002.1:56904-58107 GCA_035333525.1 Candidatus Absconditabacterales bacterium
TGTTTCAATTGTTATTATCTCATCAATCTTTATTATCTTGATCCTCCAAGTCCTCGTTCAACAATTCTTCAAACCATGGTTCAATATACTGTCTTATAATCTGTATACGATCTCATAAGTTGTCGTATGGGTTCAGATTATCGGATCATATCTTTGTAGCTTGTGCAAAAGTAGAAGGTAAAATGACTCATGATTGTTTTATAATATCAATCATTTGTCTCACTTCGGGATCAATAATACAGAGCTCATCTGGCACATGAAGTGGAGACTCACGCAAAAGAGTGTAACAAAACTGGAGGTGTTTTGGGTAATGTGTAAAATCATTTCACTGAAAAAGTTTATAACGATACAATACCCCAAGTTCCTCCTTTCGTCACTGAAAACGTCTTATCGTCATATCATTGACCCACACATCTCTAAGACAATTGTACAAGGTATGATACGACCTCCAAAGACGTCATTTGGATTTCAGATGAGCAAGATATTCTTGATACTGTTGTTCTCACTCTGGGATAGACCTTCGCCATGCCTCCTCCCACACATGGTTCATCTCATGAGAAAGCCCTATCATCATCTCAGTCGGCGTAGAGTTCATTGTCTCTACACACATGGTCCAGTTGATATAGAGTAATGGTTTATTGATATTTTGTAGATTTACTGCAAATATAGCATCTATAGTGTCATTTTCGATAATCTGAACACCCATCGGTGCACCCAGACTCTGAAGTTGAGCAAAAACCCGATTCTTGTCTTGGACAGTGATGGTTGTACCAATCTGTGATGTAAGAGTTTGTATAGGTTGATTAGGCATAATACCTCCCCCCTGAACAACTCATCAACTGGTGATTATGAGATCATCTGGTTTTGTGGGAGTTTTCATAAGTTATATGATAATGAAAACGGTTACTTATTGCAAATTAAAAAGATTTTAATCCTCGCCCTCCAGTTCTACGGGTGAGCCAAGTAATCCATTGCACACAACGCACAATAGACGTTGCCGCTCTGACTCAACCAGCGACCGACATCATTCAGGTAGACGTACGAAGAACTATTTGATCATTTCGTTTGTTTGGACCAAAACCAATATAACTCATTGATAAAATATTGAATCATTATCAAACCAAAGACACTCTTATCATTTGATCATAGTATATATTGTGTATAAGGTATACCACAATCCTTTGAGATTATCGATACTCGATC
>DAOQQF010000003.1:0-56964 GCA_035333525.1 Candidatus Absconditabacterales bacterium
GATCACCCAAACCTATCACTGAGAAACAATATCAGTTTATCTCAAGACTTCTCAGAAAGGTTAATCCCAAAACAGAGCTTGCGAAACATACCGAAGAACTCAAGAAGTTAGAGGGTATTTCAGCACAAGAAGCAGGCGAGATCATCAAGAAACTCATTGCTATAGAAGAATCAACTCCTCACTAACGGGGAGTTGTTTTATAGTATGGGGCTATCAATACAAGCCATTTTCTCTGTACTCACTTCTTTATGTGATAAACTTTACAATATCTTTACAAAACACCAGGTAGAATAATCTTCTTCTAGGCTAAAGTAGGCAGTATCGATGTTTCAAAAGTGTGGAGAAGCGAGCAATTATGTGGAGAATGTAGCAATCGTGTGGTGTATTATCCTCTATATACTCGATTTCTATGAGACTTGATTTCCTCAGATTGTAATGTCGTAGAGTGAGTATGTTTATGAATGCGAGCGATACGATGAGTATTGAGTATTTTTCTTCGATTAAGAATAGTGCTCGGCACGACTCAGATAAGTCTTGCAGTTCATCTCACTCCATACTCAGTGATTCGCTGAGGAAGATTCTCCATGATATTCTCCTTATTTCTGCGAGAAGTATAGCTGACTTCACAGCTCGTACATCTAAAACGAACCTTGCCAGAAGGAAGATATCCATGCTTTACTACATGGGCAATAGTACTACATCTAGGGCATGACATATGTGCTGATTTATTAGACATGATGATACTTATAAACAAGGATAAAACCTTGTTCTGAGTATATGTTTTCTGTAAGAGTATGCAATCATAGAGCATGCATTTCGATTAAGCTATTGAGTATGGTTTTCATTACTTTTTATAAAAGAGGAGAGGAGTATGGCTATGTATCTGTATTGGCAAAGCTTACTCCTATCCACTTATCAAACATAGGATATCTAGGGTTACCTATAAATCTTCTACTTATAGTATAAAACCTATTGATATCCTGTTCTAGTTTATCTATATTCTCTGAGACAAAGTTTATTATTTTTTTCTTTATCTCCACCAATTCATAATACAAGTCTTGTATACTCATAGAAGGCAGGAATAAATAATCCCAATCGACCTAAAGATTGGGGCTTTTTCTGCTTAATGACTCACATTCTAAACTTATAATCTATCCAAGGGACTGATAATTTTACCAAGAGCGGGTTGCATAACATAGGTATAGATTTGGGTAGTACGGATATTAGCATGACCCAGTAATGTCTGTACATAGCGAATATCAGTTCACACTGTTCGAGAAGATGGGTAGCGAAACTATGACGGAGAGAATGAAAAGCAACATCCTTTTTGAGTCCTATACGTTTGCATCACTGATGAAACAACAATTGTACGGTATGAGTAGTAAGTTTTCATCATTGCTGACTCGGAAAGAGATACTCATCAGGTCATAAATCATTATACAGAGTTTGTAATTTGGATAACAAAGTACTTGGTAGCGGTATTTGTCTATCTTTTTGTCATTTGGATTGTTTGATAATGATAGCATGACGATACAGATCAAGATCTTTGATACGGATATTGACTATTTCTGATACTCTCAAGCCACAGCCATACGAAAGTTCAATCAATAATCTGTGTTTCGGATTTCTATAGGAGTTTATAAGTTGTTTTGATGAAGTACCTCATTACAAAAGAACATTACTACTGATTTATAGAGATTAACTGTTTTGGGAGCTTTGTTCTTGGATTGGAGATGAAGGACAAGCTTTTTGATGAGTTCTCTATCAATAGTGTGAATACGATCTTCTGTCTTGATTCGGTATTTCAAAAGTATTCTACGCATATGGTGTAACTCTCTACAGTTCTATCACTATAATTTCTGATCTTGATTTCATTTTGTAATTCGCTAGTATATCATTGTACTCGATCCATCATAGTATATTAATAGTTAAAATTTACATTTATATACATAATTATGTATCATTATGCAAGTTAATTTACTATAATGACTAGTTCATAGAAATCACTTTGTGACTCTCGCTTTGCTCGCCCTAACGGGTCTTTGAACAGATGCTATCTGGTTCACTTCGCTCTCCCAAATCCCGACACATCGGGACTTCAGATAAGCATCGGGGCGTTGTGTGTAATCATTTTTTTCCTCTAGAAGTGGAATGCAGAGAGATTTTGAAAAAGGAATGAAAATTTAATTTTTTCTATTTTTAAGGGGGGAAAAGCGGTATTTTTGCTCCAAGTATTCGCAAAAATGATTTATTTATTTTTTACATGGAAAACTTAGAGAGAAATAGTATATTATATTTACAATTAAATATGATTTTTACAAGGTAAATTAAATTCTATGGCTAAAATAAAAGACACTCCAATGGTTGATCGTCCAAGAGAAAGATTTCTCAAAAAAGGACCAGATGCTCTTTCAAAGAGTGATCTTTTGGCGATTATTTTAGGAAGTGGAATCAAAGGAAAAAATGTACAAAAACTTGCTCAACAAATCATAAAACAATTTTCTCATAAATTTTTAGATGTTACTGTTGAAGATTTACAAACCGTTGAGGGCATAGGACCAGCGAAAGCACTACAAATAGTTTCTGCAATTTCTTTGGTAAAAAGATTTTATGAAGAGAATAAGACAAATGAAATAATAATAAAAAACTCAAAGGATGTTTTAAATCTTACATATGAATTAAGAGGAAAGAAAAAGGAATATTTAATTTGTCTATATTTGAATGCAAGGAATGTTCTGATAAAAAAGGAGACAATAAGTGTTGGTCTTCTTGATAAAAGTTTATTTCATCCAAGAGAAATTTTTTATCCTGCTATTGAATTAAATTCTGCAAGTATAATTTTGGTTCATAATCACCCTTCGGGAGATTCTTCTCCAACTGAAAAAGATAAAGAAGTAGTCAAAAAAATAGTAGAAGCAGGAGAACTTATTGGAATTCCTGTAATTGATTTTTTGATTACTTCTGAAAATGATGATTATAGTTTTTTTGAAGAGCTAAAAGATCAAAATAGAAGTTTTGATTATGTCGCTGACGGAGTACAAGGAACTTTGTTTGATTATTTGGAGATTGAAAAACCTGTTTATGAGATAAACATTGAGAAAGTAGTGGAATTTGATTATTATTTGCCGAAAATCAAAAATAATTATCACCAATTGCAAAATCGTAGATATATTGGAAGTAAACAAAAACTTATAAATTGGATATTTTCAGTAATTAAGCAAGAGTGTAAAGGAAAAACTTTTGCAGATATTTTTGCAGGAACTGGGATTGTAGGAGCTGTGGCAATAGAACATTTTGAGAAAGTAATTTTAAATGATTTTTTATTTTCAAATAATTCAATTTATGAAGCATTTTTAGGAAATGGAAAATACGATCAAAAAAAAATAAACAACATTATTAGAAATTATAACAATATTAACCATGAAGATTTAGAAGATAACTATTTTTCTGAAAACTTTGGTGGAAAATATTTTAGTCAAAATTCAGCAAAAATAATCGGGTTTATAAGGGAAAACATTGAACAAAATAGAAAAAATTTAACAGATAGAGAATATAATATTTTAATAGCTTCTTTATTGTATTCTATTGATAAAATCGCAAATACAGTAGGTCATTATGATGCTTATTTCAAAAAGGATTTTATTCCAGATAATTTTTTTATGAAACCTATTGAACCAATAAAAGCCAATAATGTTGATATATTTAGAGAAGATACAAATATCTTAGCAAGAAAACTAAAAGCTGATGTTGTTTATATTGATCCGCCTTATAATTCAAGACAATATAGTAGATTTTATCATGTTTTAGAAAACCTCACTCAATGGAAAAAACCTAAACTACATGGAACAGCTTTAAAGCCAGATCCTGAAAATATGAGTGATTATTGCACAGTTAAGGCAAAAGATAGATTAAGGCAGTTAGTAAACGATATTTGTTTTAAATATACTTTTAATTTGGTAAACTAAAAATTATGGCAATACAGATATTTTCAAATTTAAACTATCCAATCGGCAACATCATAAACCAAGAAATGCACGAGGCAAAAAATGTGCAAATTGCTGTTGCTTTTTTGAAATACACAGGAGTCAAGGTTATTGAGAAATCAATGAGACAATGCTTGGATAATGGAGGAAGTTTTGAAATTATTGCAGGACTTGATTTTAAAACAACTGACTCTCAAGCCCTTCAATACTTTTTGAATCTCAAAAAAGAATACTCAAAAGTAAATTTTTATTGTTTTGGAGATAGAAAAGAAAACAAAACGGATATTGTCTTTCATCCTAAAATTTATCTTTTTGAAAAAGAAAGAGAAACAACAGGAATTGTTGGAAGTGCCAATATGACAAAGGGCGGATTGATGACAAATTTTGAGGTAAATACTGTTTTCAAAGAAACAAAACCTTTGTATTTTTCTCAACTACAAGCAATTTATAACTCGGTAAAATTTACAGATTCAATTTTTGTTCCAGATGAAGAATATTTATCAGGATATACAGATGTTTTTAAGGCATTTTCTCAAAACGAAGAAAAGGCAAAAAAAGATTTAGGATTACAAAAGGTTATAAAAGAAATTCAAAGAAAAGAAGAAGTTTTGCCGGGGACAGTTCCTTCATTAAAATTGATGATTATAAATATCATTAGAGAAAATAAGAAAAAAGGAATTGAATTTACACCACTGCAAGAAATTTATGAAAAAATGGAAAAAATTGTAGAAGAAGAGAAATTAACAGAAAGATACAAAATGGACACTTTTAGAAACACAATTCGTGGAGAATTAAATACACATGAAGATAATAGTAATCACCCAAGTAATTTAAATTTATTTATCCGCTCTGCTGATAAAAAAGGTTTTTACTCGCTAACTCAAAAAGGTGAGAATTATGAAGGTCGTTAATTTTATTATTTTTTAAAGGAAACCTATGAAAAGATTTTATTTTGCATTATTTGATAATCAACTCGACCAAGTAGTCGCAACTGGTTTTAATAATATAACAGAAGAATCAGTCAGGGAAGAACTTGTTGATTATTTATTATTAGGAAACTTTTCAGAAGAAGGAGAAGATTCAATTAGAAAGAATACACTAAAAGAACTATTAAACTATTATGAATTTACTTTGTTAAAATCCGAAAATAGATTTGAAGACAATAAAAATTATGATTTAGAAAACTATATCGTCCTATGAAAAAAACAAACGATGTAAAAAACAAGTGGAAAGATACAAAAACTGGCGAATTTTCCAATGTTTTACTTTCAGATTTTGAAGTAAAAAGTATGTTAGAAAACAATCCTCAAGAACACAAAGAAGCTGGTTTTGATAGAGGATGGCCATCAAGGTTTGCAACAGTTTTTGATTTTTCAAAAGAATTGGGATTTGTTTATTTTTGGCAAAATGAGAAAATAGAATTTTCAAAAATCGGTTTAAAATTAGCAAATTCAATCGAGGTCAAAATGGATGAAAATTATATTTTAATTTCTGATTCTCATCCTGAATTTGAACAACAAGCCTTTTTGCATGCACTTGCAAAATCTCAAAGAAACAATCCATTTGTAAGAGTTTTAAACGACAATGTCCCTTTGATCTTGTTATTACAAGTAATTCAAAAATTAAATTCTGATAAAGAACTGAATGGAGCAGGAATTTCAAAATTAGAACTTCCATTAGTTATTTTTTGGAAAGATAATAATGCAGAAGAACTATATCAATTGATAAAATCAATTAGAAAAAAACACAAATACAATCCTACTTGGGAAGTAATTGTTGATATTTGTGTAAATCAAATAATGAAAGGAGAATTTAAGAAATTCAAACCAAAATCAGTAATGAACGAATACCCTGATGAGTTTATCAGAAAAATGAGATTAACTGGATTGATTTCTCTAAGAGGTGGCGGAAGATTTATTGATATAAACACAAACGAACAAGAAAAAGTTAATTATGTTTTAAAAACTTATTCAAAATATCCAAAATTTGAGACTGAAAGAGAATATTTCAATTATATGGCCAAAACAGATGAAAATTTAATCTCATTTGTAAGCAAATCTGTAGGTGTTGAAGAAAATAATAAATATTTAGAAAAATGGACAAATATTTATTCATTTGAAAAGATTAAGCAAGAACTTTTTATATTATCTCAAAAAGGACTTTCAAACGATGATATTTTGAAATATTTATCAAACCCAATCAGACTAGAATTTTTGACTTCATTAGCTGTAAAATCAAAATTTCCTGATGTTAAAGTAATTCCAAATTATCCTTGCGACGATGAGGGTGTCCCAACATCAACTGCAGGGGGAAACGGAGATCAAGGAGATATTGAATGTTTTGAAAACACAGATGGAATTTTAATCGAGGTTACAATGGCAGAAGGTAGAACTCAAACAATGATGGAAGTTTGGCCTATTTCAAGACATTTAGAAAAGTTTAGTCAAAAATCAAAAAGATCAATGTGTTATTTTGTAGCACCGAGTATTTTTATAGATTCAGAAAGACAAATTGAATTTGTAAGAGAAAAAGAAAAACTTTCAATTTATCCAAAAACAATTGAGGGATTTTTAGAGCATTTAGAAACTGAAAAGAATTTATATTATAGTGTTTAGTTTATGAAATCTTTTATCTCAAAAATCAAAGAAATATTAAAAAACAGATTTTATCTATTGCTGATATTCTCTTTCGTTTTTGTGATTGTTAATTTTGCAACAACAGGAAGACCATTTCCAACTACAGACACAAAGGATCTTTGGTTTTACTCTGGACTTTTCATGGTATTATTCTCAGTTCTATTTATAGAACCATATTATACATCACCCAAAAATGTAATAACAAATACTATTCCTCTATTACTTGTTTTTTTATCTATAGAAAACACTTTTGAAAACAAAATAATTTGGCATATAGCTTTTTGGTCAATTTTTGGAATCTTGTTTTTTTCGATTATTCCTTTGGCATTAGCAGATGAAAATAAAAGTCCAGAACATTTGAGAAATAAGATAGCTACAAAGCTAAAAGAAATTATTGTCATTGTAGGTAAAGGCAAAATAATATATTCGGCAATATTCTTGTTATTTTTATTTATAAATATAACCTCTACTCCAACGAATGATTTTAAACAAATCTTTGATGTTCAATTTGTTTTTTTGATTATATTATGGGGACTAATACTTAGCATAGACCCTAAAGAATTGAACAACACCTTTTCAACAAAAAAAGAAAAAATAGATAAAAGTGCTATTGGAGAGATTTTTGGAGTGCAATCAAAAAAAATATTTTTAGTAAAATTATACGAAGATAGAAAAAGTATCAAGAAATTTGATATTGTAAAGTTTAGGTATTCAATGCAAGATTCTGATGATTTAATAATGACAGGAATTGTGTTTGACACATATCTATTAAATCAAGAAAAATGGACAAAAGTTTTACAATTGGGCGAGATTAACAAAGAAAAAGTGAATTTAGAAAAAAATGTTGTTTATAAAATTTCCGAAATACAAGAAAAAACTAAAATTGAATCGGAATTGAAGGTTAAAGATTTTGTTGGTATCGTTGTAAATGGCTCAAATATAGGGAAGATAAAATTTGAATACTCAAAAAAAGAAAATGATATTGAAGAAGGAAATCTGTTAGAATTAAATTTAGACTTTGGAAATGAAAAGAAGACATTATTTTACCAAGTTGTTAATGGAACAACAGAAAAAGAAAAGCTAGAAAATAAAAATGAAATGGGGTTTATTCAAGGAGAAGCAATACAGCTTGGAGAATGGCAAAATGATAAACTATCTTTTCAAAAATTTGGTTGGGTTCCTTCAATAAATATACCTATTTTTAAAGCAAATACTGAAAATATAACTGTTCAGAGTTTTGAATATCCTTATTATAAATTAGGTGTTATTCCAAATACTTCATTGCCTTCTGTAATAAATTTAAATGAGGCTGTAAGTCATCATATGGCTCTTTTGGGTATAACTGGTTCTGGAAAGTCATATTTAGCTCGTGAAATCATAAAAGAACTTAATAATAATGATACAAAAGTTATATGTATTGATTTTAACAATGAGTTTGTGCAAGAATTAGCTCCTATTCACGAAAGTATTATATCTGGTGAAGAGTCAAAAAAAATATTTGATGAAATTAATTTATTAAATAATGAGCTTGTTGGAAGTTACGGTAAAAAAGATGAAACTAAAATCAATCAACATAAAACAACTATTTATAATCTTTTTAAAGATGAAATTAAAAAATTCCTAGATTCAGCGGATAAAAAAATAAAAATATTTGAACTACCTGAAATAAGCAACAATAGTAATAGTTTAGACTATACAAGATTATTTTTTGATACTTTATTTAAAATGGTTAGAGATAACTATAAAGGCGAAAATGCAAAAAAGATAAGCATTGTGCTAGAAGAGGCTCATACTATTATTCCTGAATGGAATTTTGCTGGAGCAAGTGATAAAACTTCCCAAAGTTTGGTAAATAATATTGGTCAAATAGCTCTTCAAGGTCGCAAATATGGTATTGGGTTTTTGGTTATTGCACAAAGAACAGCAAATGTATCAAAAACAATTTTAACACAATGTAATACTGTAATTTGTTTTCAAGCATTTGATGAAACTAGTATTGGATTTTTAGGAAATTATATTGGAAAGGATTTAGTACAAACTTTACCAAACCTAAAACAGTATCATGCAATTGTTACTGGAAAAGCAATAAAATCTAATATACCTATGATTATCAATCTGAAAAGAGAAATCTAAAAAATAGGTGTTTCGATTTTTTCAATTCACCCCGACCCCCTCTTGAAAAAAATCGAAACGGAAAAAATTAAATTTTCTAAAATAATGAAAAATCTATCTGCAAAAGAGTAATAAGGATAAAAAAATGACTTCTTAGCTTCGCTACGACCCCGTTACACTCTCGCCGTTCCTCGCTCGGGACACATAACAGCTTCTATGAGGTTCGCTCGTTGCACTTCGTTCTCCCATATTTTGCTCGTTCCTCGCAAAACATCTCATAGAAGCATACGTTAGATGAAATCCAGAAGAACAAGCTTTTTACAAATTCACGACAATTTTATGAAAAAAACTTTTGAGCAAGAAATAGAAAAAGGGAAATGGATGTTTTTTGTTTACTCAACTCCGTTACCATTTCCGTTTAATTTTGCACTCCATACTTGGATTGTCATTATTTCTCCAGACTCAGAAGCTCATAGATACGAAATTCATATGTTCAAAAACAAAAAACATAAAGAACAAGGATATTTTTACAAAGATGATGAAATCTTAAATGTTGGATTGAAGAAATATCTTTGGAAAAAAGAGCCAAAATATGATGGGAAAATAATAGTAAAAATATCAGGAGAAAAATGAAGTCTTGCTCAAAAAGTAGTAGAATTTATCCAAAAAAATATTGAAAGTTATAAATTTAAGAAAAAATATTTACATATACCAGGGCCTAATTGTAATACCTTAACACAATGGATATTGGATAAATTTCCAGAAATCGGTATAAAATTGCCTTGGAATGCATTTGGTAAAAATTACAAAATAAAGTCAGAATAGATATTCACGAGCTTGTTCTTCTGGACTCTTGCTCCTAAGGTCGCTTGCTCTTCAGGACACACAACAGCCGAAACGTTAGATGAAACCATCACCTCTCTACTTCCACCATCTCACCCTCGATATCCAAAAACAACCACGAACTCCTACCAACCATTCTTGCAAGATATCCTCACGAGGATACAATCTGCGAGATGCGAGATGCTCAAATCGGTCAGTAAACAGACTGTTTTGCTCTATCGAGATATAGGGAGATCAGTCAGTGAAAAAGCTCTATCACAGTGACGAGGTAACGTAGTAGTTGAGCAACTCTCGCAAGATCTCCACCAATTCATAATACAAGTCTTGTATACTCATAGAAGGCAGGAATAAACTATTAAATGGTAGTGTTCAGTAAGTTCCAGTAATATAGTCTATTGGAATTTTTTGATAATTTCAAATCATCTTAAATCAAAGTAGTAACTCCTTGATAATCTCTCTACAATGATTATAGATGACTTTATCAATTTAATTAATATTATTACAAAGTTCATGTCTCTACACGATCTATTTGTTATCCTCAACTTGGTAGTTATCGAAAGTATTCTGTCTATCGATAATGCAGCTGTTTTATCCACTATTGTCAGAAAATTACCAACCCAAGAACAATCAAAAGCTCTCAATTATGGTATTACTGGAGCATACCTCATGAGAGTTATAGCACTTATCTTTGCAAGCCTTTTGATTCGTTTTTGGTTTCTAAAAGTATTGGGCTGACTCTATCTACTCTATCTTACATATCAGTTTTTTAGACATAAATATAATCTGAAACAAGGTGATGAGATACCTCATATACAACACGCAGCTCCTGCATGGTTGAGGAAATGGCTGTGATGATTTGGAGCAACAATTGCGATGATTGGAATTGTAGATCTAAGTTTCTCCATTGATAATGTATTTGCGGCTGTTGCTATGAGCAACAAACTATGGATTATTTTCATAGGAGTATTACTGGGAATAGCGGCTATTCGTATGTTTGCAAGACATATGATTACACTCATGGAAAAACATCCAGAACTAGAAACAAATGCATTTATTATAATCTGAATACTATGAATCAAACTTTGTTTAAGTATAGTAGAATATCGATATCCACACTCTCTCGTAAGTCAATTCTTGGAATCAGAGATATTCAAGTATGGTTTATGAATATGTAATCTTTTGATTATTGGTTGGCCACTTTATATAGTACACAAACATACTAGAATCAAAAAAACATGACCAGCTTTTGAAGCTGAAAAAATTGTGGATCAGCTATAAGAAAGCTTTTATACTCTTCAATATTTCTATCTCAATACCTGGCCATCAACTCCTATCAATCTACTTGATTGATGAGTACCAGTGTCTCGTGATGGTGGTGCAACCCAATCGACGCTTCTGATTATCGATAATTCAATATCTTCATACCTAGATGGCGTACGGTGTCATGAAATATTAGCTGAGGTAGAAATAAGTGGTTTTCCCAAAAGAGCCAAAAGACTCATCAAGTAATCACAACTCCATGGAATCCTGACTGCAATGGTTCATTCTCTCACCATCTCTTCAGGTAATACTCCTAATAAAATAGGTACAACCAATGTAGTAGGCACATCATACTGATCGAGTTTTTGATATGATCACACTACATCATAACTCGTATAACGTCCAATCCAATCAGGATGTACAAGACAAATCATAGTCTTGGAGAGGGATCTGTGTTTGAGTTCTATAATACGTTTGATAACCTTAATATTGGTAGCATCTCACCCAATTCATCGTACCGTATCTGTAGGATATAAGATAATCTGACCAGCATGGATACGATCAGCGAGTTGTTGGAGTTCTGATGAGGCTATGGGAGGATTCATAAAATAATGACAAAACAATATAAACTAGTTTTTATTAGAATGCAGGAGGGAGCCATTATATATTTCTACTACTACACAAGAGAATATGCTTAAGAAAAAATCAAAAACACTGTATGGCGATCAGATGATGAACATGAACATAAGAAACACTCATACACATCGACTGGGACCCTGTATGAAATACAGGGAGGAGATGTGTCGAAAAGAGACATGATAATATAGTAGAGACGAATACTGTTTTTGATGGGTCTTTTTGGATACTTTTTGGGCTCGTGCAAAAAGTATCAAAAAAATAAAAACAGCAAACCTATTAACATAACTTTAACCCACTAAACAAACTCTTTTACCTTCCAAATTTCTGGATAGCATTTTGTTTTGCTTGCTCCATATATGTTTTATTGGTAGCAAATTCTTTTCTCAGCGTATCATGTATTCATTGTAAGACAATATTGACAACTCTTTTTACCATTGTATTGGAGGTAATACCAAGTCATACAACAACCTCATCAATATTGTTTTGGATAATCTCATAATACAAGAGTTTTGGCTCTCCTCGTTGTGAAGGTTCAGTACTATTTTGGATTTGATCGGCAGTATATCCATAGATTGCATTGACTTTGACTTTACCAGAAACAGTCATTTGGGAGATTAATCTATCAAGTTCTTGAGGTGTATCAAAGTCTAATATTTTGAAATCCTGAAAATAATCATCAATCAACGTATGTTCTGTCATAACTTCAAGTGTGGCAATCTTTTTTACCGGAGTTATCTCCAAGAATTGTTGAATAATCGATCATGTATTGACCGGCTTAGTATCCGTAACAATACGTGATCAAACCAACGAACCAAGATCTAAATAGTGAAGTTTGACTGCTCATACGAACCCCAAAACAAGTCAAATCAGGAAGATAAGAAGGTATTTCATAAGAAAAGAAGAGTAGTAAATAATGACAGTATCAGCTTATCATATAATCATTATCAATATCGATACAAGAGCTAGTCACTATAAGCTAGTCAATATATATAAGATCTGCTCCATGGACCTTTGCAAGTTTTGAACACCAATCAGGAAGTCGAATTCTAGGATCACGTTGTGATTTATAGTATCGAGTTTGTGGGAAATAAACGATAATCTGATGAAGTGCACGATAATCCATAAAAACATTTGCCTGCGTCGTAATAAGACAGTTCTGGAGTTGTTGCTGGATAAGTATGTACGTTCTCATAGCTCTCAAGTCGGTATCAAGTCATGTTAATACATATTCTTGATGATTTGATTTTACCCTCATATGAAGTGCCAATGCATCAGGAAATATCACGAGCGTTTGTTTTCCTTTTCACGTACTCCCTAACTCTATAGTAGAATCTGATATCAAAGGAGATGTAAGTGTATTATACATAGATAATAAAGTTAAATCTTTTTTTTTGATCGTAGCAATCTTTTGAGTTGATTTACTGTATGCATCAATCGATGATACAAATAAACCAATAACTGATCTATAACTTGTGTAGTACTCATACACCATTCGATGGATCATCTGGAGAGTATGATGATGGAAGAGGGTGCCGAGGATTTCACTATGAGAACTTAGTTCAAAAAAATAATCATGTCAGATATAAAATTCATTCCACGAAAGCTGATCACCAAGTGAAATAAAGTATGAACCATTGGATGTAATCAAACTTCATGGTTCTCCTATCAATTTAGAGTCCCAACATATCTGATCATGTCACCACTTGGTATGAAAGCAATAATAAAAAAAGTGTTGCATTTTGTTGACAAATAGACAATATTTAGTTATAAGTACTATCAGTAGTATGAAACTATATGATAGTTTCATATAACCTTTCTTTATGATATACTCTTACTCTTATGTTTAAACGATTATTTAGATTAGCTATCATATTGATTTTGTTGCTTGGTGTTTCAAGCTGGACTACATGGTTGGATAATACCATGATCAAACCACATCTCAACTCAGTACAAGGTTTTCTCCAAAAACAAGGTCGTACTATCAAATGACGATTTTGACCCTCATGAACATGATCAGAAAAAGAAGACAGTGATAGTAATAACCCAACCCAAAGTACTCAATACATTCAATCATGAGATCAGCTATGAATTGAAGATGAACTACTAATATGAACCTGAGGAAGTGTATTTAGTGATGATGATATACTTTGATGAGTTAAATCAAATACTCTATCAAGTCAAGTCCTTGCAGAAAACACTCAAACTATATTACATGAAGATACAACTATAAAAGAAGAAGATACGCAATATATAAATACTTCTATCAAAAACTCCTTAAGAATCAAGAACTGTGTTTCTCCTCGGGGTAAATTTATACCAAAATGAGGATATATTGTAGCGTACCAGTCATCACACTCAGCAACATGTGAGCGGGAAAAAAGATATTGTGAAAATGGCATATTAAGTGGTTCTTTTACTTATGATACGTGCTACTATACTCAGGCTATCACCAATCAAAAGACAAAAAGCATACTTAGCAAAAATGATATTATATCACTCGATCAAACATATAATATTCTTGATAAGCAGGATATACATAACAATATCAATACCAATACTAATAACACTTCTCAAGATAACAATGATCCAACTATGATTGTAGGCATAGATGCTTGACCTGGTAAGGTTATTAATAGTTCTCGTACCACTGATACACTATGATCAAACAAGTGATGATCGACTACTCAGACGTCGATCAATAACTCATACAATGATCCATCAAAACATTTTATAGGCAGATGAGCATGATTACTTGAACTAGACGAACGCTGATGGGTCGCAATCAAAAATATCCCTAGAAAATCGGATCGTTTGGCTGAGCAAGTAGATTGATTTATAGGAAAAACATTTATTACCAATACAAAATCACTTGAATCACTCAATACCTATGATCGTAAGATCTGTGTCACACCATGGTGAAATCTCATCTCCAATGGACAGTTTGTTTTGGCTTTCAAATCACATAACGCTCAGTGATGAGTGTGTGAAGTAGAAACAAGATACTGTATCAATGGTCAACTATTATGATCATTTTGATATGCAAACTGCGAAGGTCAGTATCCACTTATGGTCAATAAACCTATCGGATTAGACCTTAGTAATCAGGGAACCATCGTAGGATATAGTGACACACTCAATGTTATCAAGCGATCTATGCCTTACTTGGATATGATGCCTCAACCCAAAACAACCTCTTCCACTACAAGTCTAGTCTATCATCAACCTGATGAAATAGATCATGGAAATCAGCCACCAGAGTATCAATTTATACCTATTTTGACTGATCAATGATATACTGAATCAGTATTAGTTGATACTACTATCGTTTCACCTGAACGTATTCAGAGTATTATTTATCACCAGCCTGATGAAATCGACCATGGAAATCAACCTCCAGAGTATCAAGAATTTACTTTATTTGAACAGCAATAATGAGCAAAGATCATAAACAACGAATAAAAGAATTCAACAACATGAATGATACAGAACGTTCAATGAAAATTCATTACGCCATCAAACGACTGGTAGATAGTGATAATATGATAAGACATTTTAATCGCACATGATCATGACTTGATGAAATAATCAAGACATTACAACATTCACTATTTATGGTAGATAAGACGTCTACTAAAATGATTGAATACAGTATTGCCGATATGTTGGCGATGGAAGACGATAACGTAGATACAACAACATCACCCCACCTCAACTATACTTATGAACAACGAGAAGAGATATGAAACTTAACCAAAGATAATATGATTACAAGAATTAAGGAGACAATACAAGAACTTACTCCAAACCACATATCAGATAATCAAGCTCTCGTAGGAGGAAATAATAGAATAAAAAAACAGTAATCACCGAGTCACAATAAATCAAAGATCAAAAATTATATCTTAGCCATCACATGAAATCATCACACCAAATAGGGAAATTCCTTTATCTATCTCAAGTTGATCCTTATCAATCAATTATAAAGATAAAACATCGAAATGATATAACCAAAGAACTATGGTTAAAACTTGATAAGGAGAGAAATCTAGATGCCAAATGGTATCTACTTAGATACTTTGTTTTTGATGATGAGCAATATGTTAAAGATGTACTTGGAACAAAGAAAAAATTTGACCAACTATCTATGGAAGACTTGTATAAAATTTCTCATATATTCAAAAAAGAGTTAGGTATTCACCAACATGATGAACAAACCAAAGAGGAGGAGTATGCAATTAGCTCTTATGCTGAAAAATGATATATTGATAGCTTGAAAACATGAAAAGAGCCATTGATATTGATAAAAGAACATGAATATGAAGACTCTCATAATGAGATACCAATGACAAATTCCATTATCTGACAAGATCACCCAACTGATCAAACAATCAATGGATATCCCATCAAAAAACTTTTTATAGATTTTTTTCAAAATGACTCTACTAATTTCTATAAACGTATACAGCAATCCGTAAAAATACCTACTATCGAATCGATAGGATGAAAAAATCTTTATAAATATATCGAACAGAAAACTGAACTCAAAAATAAAAATAACTATCTAGACTCAGTTGCCTTGTTTTTGAATAACAGTCGATTGATAGCAAAAAGCGTTGAAGCGATGTACACTATGATTACACAACAGTGAAGAATTTATGATACTATTAAAAACACTCTCAATAAACAACTTACACATACTATGCACTGAGCATATACATTTCATGATACTGATATCAAAGATCATCAAAGAACATTTGAAAAACTTATTATGAAGTATGATGGTGATATGAGTTCAGTAAAAGATATAGTAAGATGTACGTTTTCATTCAAAGATCTCAATAGTTTGGTATGATGAATTCAGACTATTCTCAAATCTCTTCATACTCCTGATATTTACGAAAAAATTAAACAAACAAAAGAATGAAAACCATTGGTAGAGATTGAAGATAAAATATGATTATTACTCAAAGAGCCACTCAAAAGTTCGGGGTATAGAGATATCACAATAGTAATTCATTTTAGATGACAAGAATGACTTATTCCTATGGAAATTCAACTCCATTTGGATCCTATGTATCAAATGAAAACTCAGTGAGTACAAGAAGTCTATAAATTGATTGAAGACAAGATTGGTCAAAAAACAATTGAGCTTATCAATGAATTACTGATAAATAAATGAAGTACTTGTTTTTTACCTACAAATAGTAATGAAACAATATCCTCTGATCAGATCTATCGTATGAGAAGATTATTTCAAGAAGATAAAAAAAATCAAAAATTGTGATTTTGATTAAATACCATTGTAACATGAATAATAGATCTTTTCTGATGAACAACACAGCTAAATAATCAAGGAGTTGCAGATATATTATGATCGATCGAGTCTTTGATCAATAACTATGCATGGCTCCAAGTACTTAAGTCAATTAATCTCCCTAAAAAATGATTTTATACACTCCCTGGGACAATTGAATCAAGTAATAGCCGTTTTGGGTCACAAATTGAAAACAATCTAAGCAAGTAACTCTCCTTCTATATAGTCTATCTCATGATTGAGAAGATTAAGTTGTGACAATTTTGGATAATGTTTCACAAGCCATTTTGCTGCTTGTTGTACCTTTTCAATTAAATTCATATCCATGAGTGCTTCAAGAGGAATATCAGATTCACCTGATTGACGAGTTCATAATAACTCCCCTATTCACCTTAGTTGCATATCTATCTCAGCAAGTTTGAAACCATCATTGGTATTTTCCATAGCTTGGAGTCTTTGATTTCATGAGGTATGGCTAGATTCCAAAAAACAGTACGACTGTAAATCTGATCTACCTACACGACCACGTAATTGATGTAACTGAGACAAGCCAAACCTCTCTGCATTTTTGATAATCATAATAGTTGCTTGTGGTACATCAACTCATACCTCTATAACAGTAGTAGATACTAGTATTTTACAGGTTCATTGTTTAAATTCAGACATAATAGACTCTTTTTCTTTGGAGCTTAATTTCCCATGCATGAGTCCAAGAGCACTCATTCATAACTGTGACCCAAATTCAGAACAATACTCAGCGTATACCGACTCAGCAGAATGGACTCATTCTAGATAATCTGACTCACTAATAAGTGGTACAACGACAAATACCGATTGTCCTTTGTTTATCCTATCAATAATCCATCATTTGAGTCTGGGTCGTTCCTTGGTTCATACCACCTTAGTAATAATTGGTTTGCGTCACGCAGGTAGCTCATCAATAATACTAACTTGAAATTCAGCAAAACATGCCAATGCAAGTGTCCTAGGTATCGGCGTTGCAGTCATTTGTAAAATATGTGGTGTATGATGTTGTTTGAGTAATGATCTTTGTCTCACTCAAAATTTATGCTGTTCATCAATAATTACTAGTCCCAAATCACGAAATCCTACATCATCTTGGATAACTGCATGTGTTCATATAATTAAATTAATCATACCAGCCTTGAGTTCTTGTTTTATTTTTGCTTTTAGAGATCAGGTTATCGATCATGTCAATAGTCTTACATTAATTCCCAATGGATGAAAAAGTTTAACCAAGGTATTAAAGTGTTGCTGAGCCAAAACCTCAATAGGAACCAAAAATGCTACTTGTTTACCAAGATATTTTATCATATAATACGCTACAATAGCAGCAACAATCGTTTTACCACTTCACACATCTCCCTGTAAAAGTCTAAGCATTGGAGTGGGTTCATAAAAATCTTGAATTATTTGTTTAATAACCTTTTTTTGGGCATTGGTCAACTGAAAAGACAGTGACTCTATAATTGTTTTAATAACCTCTCGATTTAATGGTTTAATCGTACTGATCAATGATGACTGAAATGATGTTCATTGATAATGTTGCTTATTAGCAATACTTTGTAACTGCAATTTGAGCAATCTATCAAAATACAATCTATATTTAGCACGTTTGAGTTGTTCATGATCGACTGGATAGTGAATAGCTTTGATAGATGACGCAAGATCAGGTAAATCAAACTCGTTTCTAAAATCTTCAGGAAGAAATTCAAGATAAGCAGACTCACTATGTGGCAAAACCTCTCGCATTTTTTTCGCAAACCATGATGATTTAATACCCAACATCTCTGAATAAATGGGATACAAACGTCCTATATTATGAGCATCATTAGGTCATACTCAAGTAGAGAGAGAACTTGGTGCATATGATACACTATCATCATCAGGAGCCATACTAGGCACAAATTCAGGACTGGAAAAAGTAATCTTATTTTTGATCATTTTAGGTTTACCAATAACCACATATCGTTGGTTTTTTTCGATATTTTGAAATTGATATCATGATCATCGATATGATGCCTTTCAGTATATCCCTTGTTCATCTTGGAAATAAATCTCATAAACTCTTTTTTTTGATCTCAATATGGTGACTTTTTTATCAGTCACCAAAACTCTTACCTTTTGTTTGATTGATGAATCTCCCAAAAGTGGTTGATCAGTAAATGAAGCTGCGATACTCTGACGATCTTCGTGGGCTTTGGGAAAGTAGGACAAAAAATCCTTGAGAGTATTAATATCATTACTAGCAAGGACAGCCATATACCTATCAGTTGTCTTGAGTATTTTTTTGAGTTCGGACATATTCTATCTATAATAATCCGTCACCAAAAAGCAATCCAAGATCACTCATCAAAGATGTAATACAAAATAAGCGTATCAAGATGCTCATGATTTCACGACTATACTAAACCTTTGATGGCATTATATCTATCACATAATTCATTATATAGTCAAATAAGTTTTTCTTTATGGGGATGAGTCTGTTTATCCCATTGTAAAAATTCGGAAAATATCGCATGAACATAAGAAAAATTATCAGGATCATGTTTAAATAATTTTATCATATCGTTACGAAGGTCTGAGAGAGAACTATAATCCCCTCTTGGGTAGTTGCCCAATTTGTAAGAAAATTCAATCTTATCGTCTTGCATACATTGATCGTTATTAATAGTATTGATGGGTGTTGATCCTAAAGCCATAATATCAATAGTAAAGTAAATAGATATACATCATTATCATTAGGATATAATCAACTGTATCCAAAAATCAAATAAATCTTATGTCAATAAAGAGTAAAAAAAGATCATGACTATTGAGAGTAAAATTTGACTTTGATGCATAGTATACATATACTGATGTAAGTTACTAAAAAAATAATCATGATGTATTCTTCAAAAGAAGTTCTTAATTACAAAATACTAATGGGTCCGTCAAAAAATTGATGGCCTTTTATACTATACGAACAAGAATCTATAGAGCGCAAAGAAAACAGTACACCTACTATTAATAATTTTCTTTTAGACCTAAAAAAAACACTCGCTGAATGAGCGATACCAAAAGGTATCCAAAAATCAAGATTTTTTGTGAATACCTTGGTGCAAAACTGAACATACAGAGATAAAGACAATAGTGAAATAGTCTTACTGAATGAAATTATGAGATTATGAAGCTGAATACTCAAAACACTTCTCATACAAATATATGGTGTCATCTGATGATATCGTGTTAATGATCAAAATATTCTTATAGATGGAAAACGATGAAATCAGACCACCATAGTGCGAAATATTATACAAGAAGATTACAAAAATACACACCAACCAAAAAGAATATTTTTTGAAGAAACTCCTGCACCAAAAAATAAGAATAGTTTCTATGAAAGAAGAAACAAATACGAACAAGATCATACTATAATGGAAGATGATATTTTTGACATACAATTCAATAATAATGTTTTTAAGCAATGACCTATAGGAAACTGTTATTTTCTTGCTTATTTACGTTCATTGATGGAGTCAGAAAACTATAAAACACTCATCAAGACATCTGTTCAAGGACCAGAACAAGTGATCAATAACGATGGTAGTAATGGTTTTTTATATAGGGTAAAAATACCACTATGAGAACCACGAGCTAAAACTCAAACTATTTATGACACTGATTTGACATATCATTGAGTATCCAATAGTAATAGATGAGCAAAAGTATTAGAGTCAGCTTATATTAAATTTATTACATGAGAACATACAATAAATACCAGATCTCTTAGAAAGGCTAATGAGTGATGAAAACCTAATTTGGCTGCTGCTACTCTCTTAGGTAATGAGAACATTATTAAATATTCTACATGATGATATATGAATTTTGCTATTGCAGATAATCAACATATACTCGCTAGTATTACTACCTTACTACTAAATTGGGATAAAAATAATTATATGCTTTGCGCATCTAGTTATTGTGCAAATAATGTAGATGATAGCAATACGTATACGGTACCAAAATTTGATAAAAAAAACTCATTCAACTACAGACATGCATATAGTATAACCTGAATAGAAAAACAATGAAAAAATATTATATCAATCCAACTTATTAATCCTCACAATACATCTAAACCATTTTGGATTAATTATAACACATTTATTTATGGATTTAGTTGAGTACATTGATGAATGATCAATAAATGATTAGCTTATGATAAGAAAACTACAAACAATAGTTTGATGCCTGACGATGATAAACAAACATAATAGCCCTATTTACCCATTTATATACTTATTCTTATCAAATATATGCCCTCACATGAACAAAACCTCTGACAGAAATATGTTAATGATATACTATGATCTGTATCACGTCATTTTGAGCTTCAATTATCAGATCTTATACTCCTTATTGAAAGAAGTTTTATGATAAGCAATAACAATAAATGAGTATACGAATATGGATTCTTTGTACAACATAGACCCACGAATAAACAATACTGAGTACAAGCAACATATTTTGCAGATATTGAAGAATTAACTCACTATCTTTGTTTTGAACTTGAAGATCATAAGGAAGCTGAGACCAAACTCCCAATTTATAAAAAACCCCTATAATAAGGTAGACTTCTCTTTGATTTAATAAAACCCGCCTCCAGTGGGTAAATTCGTTTTGACGAGCTCCTCCAAAGGAGTACCCGCCTTTGGCTAATACACTGAGAATATTTTATGTTACCTATTTCCAAAGGCTCCTTAAATAATGCGACCATACTCAATCAATATAAAAATTTGACTTTAAAGACTTTAGTGAGTATACTCAAATATTCTATAAATTCTTATTTATTTATTATATTATTTCTCATGGCTTGATTTGTAGATCCATTTGTAACACCAAACAATTCATCATCTAACTGAACGGTACCTCCTACAGAACCTAGTTGAACTCAACCCATACCAGAAGCACAACCAGTAGTATCGTCTACGGTCTCATTGGATCAACTAACCAATGAAGTAACCAACTCGACACCATCCTCTGATACCATAACTACCCAACAACCAAGTCTATGAGTCTCATTGGATGAAATAGTTGATAACTCAAATCAACCACTATCTGTAGAAGAAACAAGATCTTCAAGTTCTTCCGCCTCACTATCATCTTCATCATCAACTGAGTTAAACCTTGATACAATGTTAGCTTGAGTAACTATGAATACATCAACTATAGAGCCAAATAGCGACCATAAAACAGGTATTACCGGTAAAAAAAGAAAAATTCTTATAACAGTTACTGCTCTCATCGGTCTGATTATCTTATGATTGACAGGTTATATGGTATTTACTACCATGTTTCCAGTAGAAACAGAACAAGTAGCAAAAACAGTATCAGATAATCTAAAAGCTGACGTATCATGAACTACTACTCCAACTAGTAACGAAACAAACACAACCAGTTCAGAAGAGTTACCACAGCTTCCATCAGTAACTCAAACATGAGATACCACTACATGAACAATTCCTACCTACCAACCTGAAGAAGAACTTCCTACCGGTGATAGTCCCATTGTAACAGCTCCATCATCTGAAAATTTTGGTCAAAACGATGAGCTACCTGCCAATAACACTACTACCTCCAATACAACAACAGAGCAACAACCAACAACCAATGATACAGCAGTAAATCCCAATCTTGAAACAGTAAAAAATGATCTCAATAAAAAAATAGATCAAGCAAAGCAACTTCTTACGTTGATCAAATCAAAAGGATGAGACACTGAACAAATCAAAAAACTTGCTGGACTTATCAAAGAGGTTAAAACACTCTTGGTAAAGATAACCAATAATGAGTTTACCACCTTTTCATCTGAAATTCAACAACCATTATCTGATTTGACATTCAGATTTGATCAATTTACCTCCGAAGTAGTTGGTTCAACTTCCACTGCCCCATCACAACCAGAAGAAGAACTACAATAAGAACATATATTATGAACTATTAGGACAGTACTGTTCAATAAGTTTACATGTCCCCAAGTCAATCATAAAACATCATATGATTGGCTTTTTTTCATTATCTTTTACCAATGTAATACCCTCTATCATCTGCAACCCAGTCTGATCACTGATTGCACATCATAATGCATAATTATCAAATACTATAGTAGCCGTCCATGGTAGTCCATTGCGATATACAAGATAATCTGAGAGACCATTGGCGGAAAATAATAATGATCATGTAGTAAGAACACGACCATCATATATAACCAACTCATTACGCAATGAGTACTCTCATGATCATTGAGTATTACTTGAACTGATAGAGTTTAATAAAACCGTGTTATATGTTGTAATAAATTGTTCTCTGATTATCCTATCTTTGAGTTTGGTCACTTGATTTCCTGTCAAAGCCGAAATCCCAACCACCGCCAATGAGATAATAGCTAGTGTAATAAGAATTTCAATAAGAGTAAAAGCTTTTTTCATGAAAATAATAAGTAAATCTAGTAAGCGATAGCAAACAGGACTCTCCTATCACTTGGAGCTCACGTCAAAATACAAGATCATGACTCTGGATAAAGATCATTACCAGCTTCATCATATGGTATACATCTAATAGTTGCTTTAGTTTCTTCTTTTATTTTTTTTTCAGTTTCAGAGGTACCATCTCGATGAGCCAGAACAAATTTTCATTGATCAAGTGCTTGTTGAAAATCTGACCGAGTATTAACTTTGACTGTATGTTGTTCTCTCATTGACTGAGTATTCTCAAAAAGTCTATTCTGCATCTGATAGAGAAGTTGGATTAGTTGATCATTGAACTGATTAATACCCATAGTGAGTTTTTCTTTTTGATCTCTGAGTGCAATGTGTATAGTTCATGCGCTTACATCTCTTGGTCATATCGCTATCCTGATGGGTACTCATTGAAGTTCATACTGATTCTGTTTCCATCACATTGATTTTTGATCATCCCAATCAATGAGATACTCTAGTGAACGTTGATATACATGATTCTTGCCATCAATCATAAAATCTATCTGTATTATTTTAGAATCTCGATCAGCAATAAGCTGATCAATAAAAGTAGATACTTGTTTTTTTTCTTCCTCTGTTTTCCAAATAGGTATTATCACTACATGAATTGGGGCAATCATAGGAGGTAAAATAAGTCATTGATCATCTCCATGAGACATAATAAGTCCTCACATCATCCTAGTACTTGCTCATCGGCTCGTAGCCCATGCAAAATCTTGGGTATTATCTTTGGTAGTAAACGAAACATCAAATGCTTTACCAAAATTTTGTCATAAAAAATGAGACGTACAAGCTTGAAGTGCCTTACCATCTTGCATCATACACTCTATAGTATAAGTATTTTCAGCCCCAGCAAATCTTTCCTGTTCAGATTTTTCTCCAGGCACTCATGAAATCGCAAGTATTTTTTCAAAAAACAATTGATAAACTTTCCACATTTTTTGAGTTTCATCTATCGCTTCTTGTTTAGTTGCATGAGCAGTATGACCTTCTTGCCACAGAAATTCTGCAGACCTCAAAAAAAGTCTTGTTCTCATTTCTCGTCTCACTACATTAGCTCGTTGATTAATTAATAATGGCAAATCACGATATGAAGTAATCCAATCCTTATATGTATTCCAAATAATCGTTTCACTCGTTGGTCTAACTATTAACTCTTCTTCAAGCTTTGCTTCAGGATCAGCAATCATTTCTCAATCTTGATTTTTGAGTCTATAATGAGTTACAATAGCTGCCTCAGTTGCAAATCATTCAACATGTTTTGCTTCCTTAGTGAAAAATGATTTAGGTATAAATAAAGGGAAATAAGCATTTTGATGACCTGTTTTCTTGAAGAGAAAGTCCAAAATCTTTTGCATATTTTCCCATATTGAAAAGCCATAGGGTTTGATAACCATACATCATCTCACCGCGCTATTTTGTGCTAACTGAGCCTTAACCACAAGTTCATTATATCGAGCTGAAAAATCCTCCTGGCGAGACGTTAACGTCATATTATGTATATCAAATAAAGTAAAAACTATCTTGCTTTATAATTCTTATTATTTCTTTATCCCACTCTTATCTATTTTTTACAAAATAACAAGGTAATATACCAAGTTACACTATTCTCAGATTGTTTTTTGGTTGTAATTAGATATGAGTAGTCAATCGTTTTATTTTCAAACAATAGTAATGTCCTTACTAACAGTACTCATATCTACTGCCGCTATATTATTTCTCATTATCGGTCGAGATGCTTATAAAAGAGGGAAAATCAACTTTCTCCATGGTTTAATCTTTGTATGAGGAAGTCTCATGGTATGATATTCACTCTATGATGCATCATTTTTGACATCATTGGGTAGTATATTTGGTTTAGCAAGATGAGCAGATATTCTGATTTATTGAGCAATACTCGTTCTTACATACTTTTATTTTGAAATACTCAACAAACAAACCAAAGATACATTCATAATGAGTAAGTTTATTACCAATGAAGCACTTAGTCATATTGACGAGTCTTTTATCAATGATAAAGTCAAGACAATACACGCATGAAAACCTCATACCAACTGAACTCATCTATCAAAATGAGATTTTATGTTTCATATCAAGTGACTCAACGAGTCTAAAACGATTGGTCATGTTATTGATCAGATTATCGATGCTTGATTTAGTAAAATACTTATTGTCAATGATTGATCAACTGATGGTATGGATAACATTGTCAGAAAAAAAATCGAACAATACCCCCACGTACTGATTGTTTTAGTCAATCATCTTATCAATCGTAGACATGGTGCTTGAAACAAAACATGAATTGCTTTTTTCCGTAAGTTTTGAGCACTGTGCCACATCAAGTACGTGGTCTTTTTTGATAGCGATGGCCAAATGAACATAGATGATATGTCTACCTTTATGTCATATCTAGAACAACACCCCAATGTAGATGTTATCCAATGATCCAGATTTGTATCATGATGAACAGCAAGCAATATCCCATGGACGAGGAAAATCATCCTACGAGGAGCAAAACTCATAACGTATATCTTTAATGGTATCGCTATTACCGACTCTCACAATGGATATAAATGCTTCAAGCTCCATGCGCTACAACAAATCAATCTCACCACAGATTCAACCATGTATGCCAATGAACTCATCGATGAGTACAAAAGACTCAAACTACACGTGGTCGAGCTACCAGTTCATATCAACTATTCTGATTATAGTTTATGAAAAGGCCAAAAAAATAGCAATGCATTCAATATTTTGTTTGAAATGATTTATAGAAAGTTATTTTTTAGATAATAAAAGATAAGCTGATACATGAAAACACATAATCGTTTTACTCACTGGTTTCAAAAACCATTCACTATACTATGATTGTTGCTTATACTTATCGGTATAACCTTCCCATGATGGTTTTGATGATTTATTTCATGATCAATATTTAATACTCAGTATGAAGAAATTAAACCCGATTATCGTTTTTTTTGGTCCAACGATAATGGTCAAAGATATATCTATACACTCAATGTACCTATCAAGTGAACTACCAAGAGATCTTTTTCTGTCTATCCCAACGATTGTATATCAAGCATAACTATCAATGGCAAGGACTACAAGGAGCTCACCTGAGATCTTTGTAACTATCGAGAATGAGTCAAACTTGACGTCAAGGACTACCTCGTTCAATGAGTTAACACCTTTACCTTTGCCATAGATCAAACAGGAAATAGTAGAGCTCTTATTCTCAAACCATCAATTGATGATCCTATCAGATTGATAACCTTGGTTCTTTTGTGAGGTTGACTCGCTCTTCTTTTGTTTCAAGCATTCAGATGATGGTTTATCTTTTCATCAATACAAAAAAGATACTTATTTCGAATGATTGTTTGAGTTATGTACCTATTGTGACGAATATATATACGAAGATCAGAGTATTTTCAACGATCACACGACCTCACTGGACATCTTGATTATTTTAAACTTCTCTTGAGATGAGAACGAATACCCAAATCAGATGATTGTCGACAATGTTACCATCCTACTACCTACTACTGGATCAATGAAGTAGTATATAGGATAGGCTGACGAATAGGACGAGCCGATCCATTTGAACTAATTAGGTGGATGACAAGTATAACACGATGGATTGGTATTATGTTTTGATTCAAAACATTGTATGAATTGATTTATATAAGACACAATAGCCAATGAGCATTTTTTTTGGCAAGCACACTCTTTGCTTTTTGGCCAACACATTTTTACTATGGCCCTAGAATCACCAATGATGTCGGTCAATATATGTTTGCATTTATGAGTATATATTACTGAATCAAGGCACGATTTGCTCATCTTGATAATAATCATAAAAATATCCATAGATATACAATAAGATGAGTTGTTGCTAGCCTGACTTGATTACTTATTAAATCGAACAGCATTGTACGAATGCCATTGGTAGTAGTATGACTAGTAGCTGAGCTACAATATGGCTGGTCTAAGCGGCGAACAACATATAAAAAAACAATACTATGAGGATGAATTATCACTATACTCTTATTCGGATTAATGTTATGACTATCGCGCTATAAATGAATTCATGGTATTGTTGATAACGCAGACAGACTTAATCCATGAAATAGTGTCCAGTATGTACCAGTATATGAAGCATTTACCAGCTTTTATGTCTCAGATTTTATCAAAAATACAACTATGCGAGATAGCGAAGATGATCATGAAAGAAGAACATTTCGATGATTTTTAAGTAAAACAATGATAACCTGAGAAATGGGGGTTATTCATGGCAAAAATCTTGTATTTTATAACTACTATATGGCTATCTCACTTGCTATGATTATAGGATTTATTATTCGTTTTTTGATTACCAAACATCATGATTGGTTTATGATGTTATGATTTATTATACCTATTATAGCAATGATGTGCTATAGAGTAATCTATCCATTGGCAGCAAGTATGCATTATAGATATATACTTCCCCATCTTGTTTTCATAGTTCGATATAGTACTCAATGGCTTATTGATAAGAAAAATAATCAGTCATCATGGTTACTTATTGATTGGATTCAGTATATCATTCTTATCTTATTTATCATTTGTTCATTAACCTTTAGTTTACCATCATATTTTTAATCACTAAATTCGATACTATTTTTCGATTATAATCACTAAATTCAATACTATTTTTCGATTACAATTTGCTTTTTATAGTAAAATAATTATTATTGTAATATGATAACAAGAGCTATCCAGTCATTTATTGAATCCCAACTCTTTTTGGGTAAAATAATTATTATCTATGGACCAAGACAAGTTGGTAAAACAACACTTGCTAAATTACTACTAGAGAAATATGGAGATAGTAATGATTACTATACTGCTGATGATTACGATATCATCGAACGTCTTTCTAACCAAACCTCTACTACACTTGGTAGTTTTGTTTGATCAAAAAAAATGATTGTTATTGATGAAGCTCAAAGAATACCAAATATAGGACTCACATTGAAACTTTTACATGATTTTTACCCACAAACTCAAATCATTGCTACTGGGTCATCAAGTTTTGATCTCGCTAATAACATCAACGAACCTCTCACTGGAAGAAAATTTACCTATCTTCTTCATCCATTCTCATTGGGTGAGCTACTGACCAACCAACCACTCGTGTATCATCAAAGAATGTTGTCAGAATATCTTCAATATGGCTTTTATCCTGATGTATATTTACATAATGATAGTACGAATAAACAAAAATTACTTGAAGAGATAAAAAACAGCTATCTCTACAAAGATATTCTTAATTTTCGTAAAATTAGAAAACCAGAATTAATTATAAAACTACTACAAGCACTTGCTTTACAATTAGGTAATGAAGTATCTTACAACGAACTTGGTCAACTTCTAGGTGTAGATAAGCAAACAATCGAAGAATATATTACTATATTGGAACAAGCATTTATTGTGTACAAACTCCCTTCTCTCCAAAGAAATATGCGCAATGAACTCAAAAAATCAAAAAAAATATACTTTTGGGATATAGGTATCCGCAACGCTCTTATCAATAATACTAATCCTCTTCATCTGAGATCTGATAATTGAGCTATACGAGAAAATGTTGCTATTACAGAAAGAAAAAAATATCTCGATAATAACCAACAGTTTGCAACAACCTATTTTTGGCGTACTCAAACTCAACAAGAAATTGATTATATCGAAGAAATGGGTTGAATGATGAACTGTTATGAGTGTAAACGATGAAAAAAATCTGCAAACATACCTTCATCCTTTGCTACGAACTACCCTGAATACAAACGACATATTCTGCATCCTGAAACCATACGAGAATATGTATAAGGGGAAAATGTGCAATAAGAAATATATACTTTTTTACTTACTGCTTTTATCAAAAAAACATAAAAGCTATTACCTCTTATATTATTGATGATTATCATTGTATGAGCCGGACCGGCAGGTCTGACAGCATGACTTGAACTAATCAAGGCATGATACCAAGTTGTGATCCTAGAAATGAGCTGAACACTCTGAGGGATAGCACAAACAGTCAATTATAAAAACAATAGAATTGATATTGGTGGTCATAGATTTTTTTCCAAATCAGATGAAGTCATGAAACGATGGTTTGATCGTATGCCAATGCAAGGAACACCAGCAACTGATTATAAACAGCTCAAAATAGATATCGAAGTAGATAGCAATGGTCCAGATCCTGATCTCACCGATCGTGTCATGCTCAAGAGAAACAGACTCTCCAGGCTATTTTTTCGTCAATCATTTTTTGACTATCCTCCTACACTCAAGTGGACCAATCTCAAAAATCTCGGCTTATGGAATGTATTTCAGATTATCACAAGTTATATATCCTCCAAGTTCCAACGTCATGACCTAAGCCACCTCGAAGGATTTTATATCAAACAATTTGGTCGTAAGTTGTATGAGCTTTTTTTCAAAAACTATACACGTAAACTTCGAGGCAAAGACCCTACCAAAATAGATTCAGCTCGATGAGCTCAAAGAGTAAAAGGGGTATCCATTAGTGAGCTTATCAAAACGATGCGGCAAAAGCTATGGGGAAGTAATACAAAAGATAATAAGCAAACCCAAACATCACTTATTAATCAATTTTGGTATCCCAAATTTGGTCCTGGTCATATGCGAGAAACCGTTGCAAGTGAGTTCATAGCTCTAGGCGGGAGTATACTCTATCATCATAAAGTAATCAAATTTGTGCAAAAAAATGATGGGACAATCTCTCAAGTGGTCGCTTGGCACAACGATCAAGAAATTGTCTTGGATTGTGATAAAGTTCTATCAACAATGCCTATGAAATATCTCTTTAGATGACTCGATCGTGCTCCTTGAGAACTCAAACAACTTGCAGAAAAACTTGAATACAGGGATTTTATCACAGTGGGGATCCTACTGAAAAAACTGATTATCACTAACACCACTTCTATACCAACAATCAATGGAATTATACCAGATAATCGGATCTATATCCACGAGCCACAAGCCGATTTTTTGAGAATTCAAATTTTTAATAATCGATCGCCCTATATGGTTGCTGACGTCAATACGGTTTGGGTAGGACTTGAATATATGTGCGACAAGGGTGATCAACTGTGGTCCAAATCTGATGAACAACTTCAAAAAGAAGGACTAGATCAATTGGAACAGATTGGGATTGCTCATCATGATGATTTTTTGGATAGCACTATCATTAGAGTCGAAAAAGCATATCCTGGTTATTTCTGAGAATGATATGCATCATTTGATAAGCTGAAAACATATACCAATAACATCAGTAATCTCTACTGTATTGGAAGAAATGGAATGCATAGATATAACAACCAAGATCACTCTGTCTTGTGTGCACTCAAATGTGTAGAATGAATTGTTACTGGTGTCGATAACAGAGACTTGTTATGGGAAATAAACACTGAACAAGAGTATCACGAGAAGAAGAAGGAGGAGGATAAAAGAGGGAAGTAATAAAAATATAAGAAGAGTATATTTTATCGATCTAGGTATAAGACATACGTTTGTACATCAGCAAGATGATGATATAGCAAAAATACTTGAAAATATAGTTTATAACGAACTTGTAATACCAATTAAGTATCAAAAGAGAACTATTATTTTGGTAAATACCGATGATATAACTAGCGAACTATTGGGAATCAAGAATATGGGTAGTTCGCGTTTGTTATACAATCAGTATGAGAAGATGATACGAAGTTTATGTGGGAGCTTGAAATAATTTTGAGATTGATTTTGTGGCTATCGATAAACAATGAGTTGATGTCACAACAAGAGAGCGTGAATTTGGGAATCTTCATAAAATCAAGGATAATTATGACAAATATGTTCTTACTATGGACACTCTAGAAGCGTCAAATAATGAAGGAATTAAAAGAATGCATATTATTGATTGGTTGACAGGATAATAAGTAAAACCCTTTCACGGATTGACTATAAACCTATACTATACATGATAATCAGAAGAAGACTTGATTTTGGGGTTAAGATGGGTAAGAGTTTTTTTTTGATCTATAAATTTATAGTTTGTATAAGTATACATGAAAAAAATAGTGCTGATTATATGAATATTAATAAGTGGCTTGATAGGAACTTCAAGTTATGCTTACCAAACACAAGGTTTTTGATCGCGAAAAGAAAATAGTAATAGTATTGAATTTTCATGCACCAATCAATGTGCTATAGCTCTTGGTGAAAAATGAGACAATAACATCTTTTGATTGAGTCAAGTGGAATGAAACTGAACCATGACCATTGGGGTAAACAATAATGGGCAAGTTATACCACTAAATAATAGTGAATTCAAGAAATGATGAGCAAAATTATATATCACTTCATACAATGGTCAGCCTATCCCCAAACAAGCACAACTTATTATGATTCTCCAAGGCAATATCTCTAGCACTAAAGCCTCTCTTGAAATTATGCAATCAAACTGGGTAGATACAATTAGATTTTGATGGAAAGAGTTTTGGAACATTGAACCACAAACATTTTATAGTATAAATCTAAGATATGGACAAAAACGACTATGAACAAATTGGTATGGATTTTTGTATCTTATAGGTATTATTATTCTGCTTATTTTATATTGGAATAAAAAACTAACTACCCAAACTTTATGACTTACTTGCATCACTTTGATCATTATAGTTTTTTTCAGAAATATGATTGATTATAGTCATATTACTATTTGATCATTGGATAATTATTATTCCAAATGAGTCTATGGCAATCTATGAGACTATTATACCTTTACAAAAAAAGTAACAACACTAATTGTTGAACCAATAATCAAAAATAAAAACTCTTGTAAAATATATCTCTCATGTGGCCAAGAACGACCATTTTGTGCTCATCTCAAAACTGTCTTTATTAAACCATGCACTATTGTAGATTCAATCTGAGATTCCGATTATCAATTATATTACAAAAATACTCCTTTAGGAATACAAAATACTCTCTACAATCAAGATTGATCTAGTATATCAAAAACTAAACAATAGCAATATAAAAGAATATATAATTTTATGTTATTATTTTCTATTATGTTTGATAATACCTTACTGATATTTTTAAAATATATTATCATTATCAAGTGATGATTACTACTCATTGGTATACCTCGAATGGTAGCACTTTTTGGCAATACCTTTAGAGGTTTCAAACTGTGGATATTGGCTCGATTTTTTGGAATTTTAGTTCTTTCAAGTTTTTTATTTATTATCCAGTTTTTGTATCACACATTATGATGGACTCCCTATGTAATTTGTGCTTGAATAGGATTTATATCATGCATCCGAAGAATAAAACGCGATAACATATCCTTCCTTCCATTATTACAACTTAATGAATGAAAAACTATTAAGCGATCATTTGATACAAAATATGAAAAAATAATCTGAATCGTATGATGAATACTAACCATGATATTTATACTCCTTACGTGAATTCACCATGCATCATTTCCAAATTATGGCGATGATGCCTTTGGAAATCGACAACATCCTGCAACAAATATCTATTATGATAATTGAATTACCATGATAGGTAATACAGAAGAAATATTATGAAGATGAAGACTTTGATATCCTATTCATATACCATTATTCAATGCACAACTACATGATATGGCCTGATCACGGAATCATCTCTATACTGATTTTTGGCAGCGGATATGATACATTTGAGTCCTTTTACTTTCTTTTTTATTTGTCTACCAAAGAACAGGAAAGTTATTTAATGCATTATTGTGACCTATCTGCATGAGTGCCTTACCATTAGTATACTTTCATGTTATTGATGGCTATATGGAACTTCCTAGTATCTATTTTACTATCATAGCTTGTATGCTTTTTGTAGATTATCTTGAAACCAAACAGCGATCATATCTGTTATTAAGTCTTCTTTTTGTTATGTTTTTACCAAATATCAAAAATGATTGATTGATTGTGTATGCGACATGAGTAATTATAGCTATGATTATTACTTTATGATGGAAAGAGTGTCGAAAAGAATATCAACACAATCTGATTCGAAAAAATGTTCTACAAGTATTTATATGAGGCATATTCATTTTTATACCTTTTGCACTTATAAAAATAATTTATTGATTGTGATATAATCAGGCTCAATGAGCAAACTCTGGCATAGGTATTAGTAGTACATTTCACCCAGAGATATTTTCTATCATTCCATGATTATTCTATAAATTTGGGAATTTCTGACTCATAGGATTATTATTCATATGGATAATTTACAATATTTGAAAGAGTAGTAAAAATTCACTATCAACCTATTGATGAAGGGGGAGATGATTTATTTTATTAACTTGTTTGATACTTTTTATCATAATCAACATCGTTTTTTATATGACCGACAATTATCAATTTGTAATGAATCAAACAACCGTAAATAGAATTTATACCAATATCTTTATGATACTGTGTTGTTTTATATGACTACGATATTCATCAAATATTTCAAATCAAAACAAATAATTAATCATCAATGTCTTCCAAAACACTCTCCATTATTATACCCTGCTACAATGAACAAGATCATATTCTTGAAATTTTGAATAAAATTGAAAGCGTCACCCTTATATACGATATTCAAAAGGAAATTATTATTATTGATGACTTTAGTACTGACAATACTAGGTCTATTCTTCAAAACCTAGAATCAGCATATCAAATCCACTATCAGGACAAAAATTATGGTAAATGATATGCGGTTAGAACCTGAATTCAATATGCAACGTGAGATTATCTTATTATCCAAGATGCAGATCTAGAGTATGATCCTTCTGATTATACTATATTATTGAAAAAACTTATTGATGAAGATCTACCGGTAATTTATGGCTCTAGAAGAATGAATAAAACAAATAAACAATACTCTGGTTGGATATATTATATAGGCTGAAATATTACCACTATTATCATGAATCTTCTCTATGGAACACAATTAACTGATGGAAATACATGTTATAAAATGTTTAGAAAACAGGCAATACAAGATATGAAATTCACATCACAAAAATTCGATTTTGATCAAGAAATTACCTCTAAATTTCTCAAAAAATATAAATTCATTACCGAAATACCTATTCATTATTATCCGCGTAATAATGATGATGGTAAAAAAATATCTCTCTTTGATTTTTTTCATGCGTTAGATGTTATTCTTAAATTTAGAATGTGAGTGGAAAAAGAAAAACGAACGCTATGGAAAATAATTATGTTGGGCATATGAGGAGTTTTGGTATTTTGAATTACATTATGAATACTATCATGATTATGAATCTATCAGCAACACAACTATTACAGTATATGAATTGCATTATTTCTAGCAGATTTAATGATTTATCGATGCATTAAATTACTCTTTTTCTGACACAATACAATACCTATTAAAAGTATCATAAAACAATATTTAGTACATACTCTTATGATTATATGAGTTTATTTTTGATGAGTATTTTATTTTGTAAAGATAGCCCAAGGCGAAGGCCTATATCAGTGATTGTTTTTTGTAATTATGAGTATTTTCATCGTAAGCTGAGGAAACTTTCTTACCAACTTAATACAATGACTAAGAGAGATGGAGTAACAATTTAACTATTATTTCTAAAATATGCAATTATCTATTATCATACCTATGTATAATGAATCTAAATATGTTTGAAGATGTTTAGATAGCTTACTTGGTCAAACATTTCATAATTTTGAACTCATTATGATAGATGACGGTAGTAAAGACAATACAGTCAAAATTGTCGAATGATACAATAATAAAATACATAATCTGACCATTTTACATCAAAAACATTGATGACCCGGCAAAGCACGTAATCGGTGAGCAAGTATCGCAAAATGAGAAATATTAATATTTATAGACGCAGATATGGTTTTTGATAAAAAATATCTAGAAGAACTAATTAAACCTATTGTAGAAGGCAAAGAAATTGGTACTGCACATGGATGGGAATACGTAGCAAACAAAGATCATGCTATAGCAAGAGCATTCAGTTTAATCAGATTATCATATAATCCAAAAGACAAAAGATCATGAGTATTTAGAGCTATTCGTAAAGAAGTTTTTATAGAGTCAGGTTGATTTGATACAAGCAAAGGTTATAGTGATGATGATTTAAGTAAGAGAATTGGATCAAGTTTAAGTATTCCATGAGCTATCGCCTACCACAACAATCCAGAATGATTTTGAGAAATCATCAAACATAGCGAACGAGTAGGAGCATCATTAGTCAAATCAGGAGAGATTAAAAACTATCTCCTGAAATATAAACTATGGGTTATAGTATTTATCATATGACTTCTACTATTATTATATGCTATTTGATTATCATATGGTTTATGAGCTTGAATTTGATTATTATTCTTATTAATTTCAATTAAATGAATACAAAGAGCGATCTCAGAACGCTATCGATCTCATATAGTATACGTACCATTAGTAATGATATGTAGAGGACTATGATACATTAGTGGAGGATTTAAATATTTATTTAGTAAAACAGTGTATTAAAAGATGATAGAAAGATTTTTTTTTATGATACAATGACGATGATATGTAATAAAATCACATAATTCACGTTATACTAAGTTCAGATTATTATTACAATCATTTTTTCTGACTATTAGTGCACCTTTTCTTGATATAATCGGCATAAAATGAATTAACGTCGGTCATTGACTCACATTATATTGATTTAATGCTTCTTTTATTAATGGCTTATTCCATGAAAATCGAATACATAATGAATACTTTTTCAAAAGTACTAATACAAATCCAATTATTATAGATGCATGATCAAACATAGGAGATTCTATGCTTTACTTTAAATATCTCTATCCTGAAAGCACTATTTACTGCTTCGAGCCAGATCATACAACATTTCAATATCTAAAAAAAAATATTATAAACAACAAATTATCTAATGTCTTTGCAGAAGAAAAAGCATTATGATGAGTCAAAAAAACAATTGAATTTTATTTTGATGAAAAGCCATCCTATACTCATAGTACTAAAAAAGGAAGGATGGTAAAAAACAAAAAAATAATAGAGTGTGTTTGAATTATTGATCTTATAAAAAATAAAAAAATTGATTTACTGAAACTTGATATAGAATGAGCCGAGCTTGAAGTAATAGAAAGTATAAATACTCATAAACTTTTTAATAATATAGATCAAATCATTTTAGAATATCATCACAATATTGAAGGAGAATCATCAATCTTATGATCTTTCTTGAGTATTTTAGAAATGAATGGATATAATTATCAGATACAATCTAATTGTTTCCCCATGAATCAAAAAAATAAATATCAAGATGTGCATATATTTGCATATAAACAACAGAAGATATAATATACATATCATTCTTTATTCATTCTTTAATTACAATTATTATGCTTAATTATATTTATCTTAAATTAGTATCACTATGATACAATTGGATCAAAAAAATCCACTATGGTTTAACTACATGGAAATCTTTTTTATCTCAATGACTTAATTATCGACAAAGAGACACAATGTCACAAGAGCGAGTTAATTCATTTCATTCTTACCTATATGATAATGTATCAATACCAACATTTCTCAGTAACTTGGATAATGAATGAAAGAACATTGCATTAAAATCTATTGAAAATATCAAATTTATCTCTCAAAATAATTATTGTCTTTATGATAATCTATATGATGATAGGCTCATAAAAGATCAGAAGAAATTTGCAAAGTATGTTCTCAAAAATAAATGAAAGTACTTTCCAAACTTTGATTATCTCTATCTCACAAATGACTATTATATGGACACCTTACAAGAATTATGTAATTGAGTCAACGGTAAAGCTATATTAGATTGCGGAGCATTTATTGGTGATACTGCCATCCCCCTTGCTCATATGTTTATTAAAAGTCAGATTCATGCTTTTGAACCAGAATCTCATAATTATTCCAAACTTATTGATATAATAAATTATAATCAGAAACAAAATCAAATTATACCAGTAAAATTATGAGTATGAGATCAATATATTAAGACCACTATTTCTAATGGATGAGCTGGTGCAAAAATATGAGAAGAGTGAGAGGAAATAGAAATAACAACAATTGATCAGTATGTATGAGAAAAACAACTAGAAGTTGGTCTCATAAAGCGAGATATTGAATGATTTGAATATGAAAGTGTAGTATGAGCCGAACAGACAATAAAAAAAGATAAACCAGTTCTCATTATATCACTATATCATAGAGGTAAGGATTTTTTTGAAATAAAAAAACTCATAGAATGACGAAATTTATGATATAAATTTACCGTAAGAAAGCGAAACTGTTTTCATCCATTTGCGGATACAGTCCTTATCTGTTATCATTAATATAGATGGCAACAAGTAAGCAAATAGAGTATAAAGATCATAGACGACATAATCGATCGGATTATATTTCATATACCCTATGAAAAAAACAATCTGATTTTTGTGTTTTAGTGTTGTGCTATAATAGCTCAGATACTATCAACACACTATTAAGATATATTAAAAAAGAACAACATTATGTATCTATTGATTTAATAATTATTGATAATTCACAACAAGAACATACATATCAACTTGAAAGTAACTGAATAAATAGTGTTCTTATTAGACCCAAAAAGAATCTTGGTTCAGCATGATGATATGCGCTTGGGATGGAGTACGTCATAAATCAATGATATAATCATTTTGTCATGATTGAAGATGATGTTATCTTATCAGATTCAGGCATAATAGATATGTTTTATACATCCAAATTACCTACCACATTGTGATTTATTAACCCTTGTCTCAATACATGATGAGCACATTCTTGGTATGTCCAATGTGCTTGTTATCCAGTAGAATTTATAAAGAAAATAGGTGTGATTAATCCTACGTATTTTTTCCGTTCCGAAGATTTAGAATGGCAGATTAGAATAGAAAAAGGCGTTAAAGAGCTATGATATGCAAAAAATATACTTGATAAAAATTATTATCATCCCTACCTAAAAAAAGTAAATGGTACTGCATCACGAGCATATTTTGCACTGAGAAACCAATTACTTATGATAAAAGAACACAATACATGGAATACACATTTTATATGAACGCTTTTTTTATATATTCGAAATAGTATATGTAGATTATTATTATGATATGGTGATCAATACATCAAGGCTTGGATTTTTGCACTATATGACTTTCTTTGGTGATATAGACATAAAACAAACTATGAACGCATTAGTCAACTATCAAAAAAACACATACTGTGAATAAATGAACAATTATTGGATTATGATAACTTCAAAAAGAAATATAGTCATTATGGAATAATTTGAAAATCATTTCAGTTTTCGCAGGTCGATATCAAAGATTTATGAATCAATAATCATTTTTATAACTTCATTGTTAGATGATCTATCATATGATGACGAAACTCAATACTCTTTCCTTTTTATATCATAAGTCCAGTAACGGTCAGTATCGATGAATTTATCCTAGGTCACAAAAAATTATATATTAGTATAAGTAAAAATAATATACTGACGTGAATAATAATTCTGATTATATCCTGTATCATATCAATAACCCTGTCCATGGTAGTCATCAGTATTCTTTTCTTTTATATATTGTATCATGCAATATGGCCCTGCAAGTCTCAGTAATTATTATCAACTACAAAACACCAAAACTTACCACAGAATGTATTGAGTCCATTTTGCAACATACTCAATGAGTTAATTACGAAATTATACTCGTAGACAATGGATCATGATCAGAATCCAAAGAATATTTTACACAATATATGCCCAAAGATACGAGAGTAAGAATTATCTATTCTCCCCATAATGTATGATTTTGATGAGGCAATAATGTATGATATGCAAATTGCACCTGAGATTATATATTTTTTCTCAATAGTGATACCTTATTATATGAGGATAGTCTGACTATATTATATAATGAGTATAATAAACTTTCTAACACATATAAATTATGATTATTATGACCAAGGCTCTATCATGACAAAGAAAAAACAAAAGTGCAAATAGCTTGAACAAACAAAGTTACCTTGTGAAAAGTAATCATATGTTCTGTTCCCTATCTCAACATCCTTTTTTCAACAACCTATAAAAAATTTGTCTACAATATCGATAGAAATAAATCACAATGACTATCTGCCATATGCTGAGCCGCTTTTTTTGTGGCAAGACATATATGGGATGAACTAGGCCAATTTGATGAACAATTCTTTCTCTACATGGAAGAATTTGACTTGGCTATGAGAACTCAAAAACTCTGATATGAAAATTACTATACTGTATCAACTAGCATCATACATCTCGAAAATCAGTCTCCAAAAATAACATGGAGAAAAAGATACTTTTCAACTCAAAGTCTTCTTAAGTTACTATGGAAGTATAAAAGATATTTATTTCTTAGCAACAATTAATGTAACATGGTGGTCAAAATTTGGTTGTCTATCTCTTATCTCAACATCTCTTTTTATGCCAAATCGAGAAAGCATCACCTGTAAAAATCCCCTTCCAGGAAATGGGAAAAGGTGTTTACCTTGATAATATACTTGAAAGTCATCAAAATACTGTTTGAATAAATCTATCAAATGAATAGTGGTAAAATTAGCAACATGATACACATTTTTATATATTTCTCATAAATAATTTGGGGTAGAGAGAATCAGTATTCATCATGGTTTAAGAACTCTTTTGAGTTCTTTTATAAACTGATGATACTCTAGAATATGTTCTATGGTTTCAAAAGATGTTATAACATCAATACTATTATCAGGCAAATCAATAGATTCGCCATTGCCCAATTGAAATGTGAGGTTTTTATGAGTATATATTTTTTGAGCAAGACGAATACTATCCTTATCAATATCAATACCGATAACATCTTCTGCAACTTTAGATAACTCAAATGATCAATATCAAGTACCACATGCAATATCTAATACTTTTTTTCACTTACAATGATCTTTTGCAAATTCATATCTCAACATATGATCTGCAAATCTTATATCAAACCATAATTGTTTACCTTCAATTCTTTCTCAAGTAAATTTCATAATTACATTATAATATAGGAAATAAAATATCTTTATAATGATTAAAAGTTTTTTGAACTACACGATTCCAATCATATTGTTCACCATACTTTATACAATATTCAGATTGTTTTTCAAGTTGTTCTGGTGGGATAGAAGCATAATATAATATAGCTTTTTGTAATGATTCTATGTTTCATACTTTGATGAGTATGCCGTTTTTTTTATCTTGGATAAACTCCTTATTATCACCCACATCAGTAGCAATCACTGGTAATCAAGATGCAAAACTCTCTAATATAGTCAATGGTTGTCATTCTCCTAATGATGGTAATACAAATATATGAGATTTTTGAAATTCTTGTAAAGTTTCGTGATAGTTAAGTTTTCATTTTATCTCAATATATTCATCCAATTTATATTGAGATATCTTATATTTGAGTGACTGCATTTCAATACCATCTCATACTCGCACAAATTGTATATTATCTGATGAAATTTTATGTCTGATATGTTTTAATACTTCTAATATAATCTGATGATTTTTTTGCCGATCCATTCTTGCTACCGTCAAAAAGGTTAATTTATTATATTTCTTTTGTGGAGCTAATAAATGAATCTTCTGTAAATCAACACCATTATAAACCACATGTAAATTTTTTGTTTGAGGTTTATAATGAAATAGCTTTTTTGATACTGATATTTCAAGATCGTATTTAATCCCACAAGTGAGTATTTTTTCAATATAGTAAAATAATCACTTCCTATTAGCATCAAGCAACATAGTCCCATGTACCGTATACACACATGGTATCCCTGTTAACCATGAAATAATTTTAATAGGAATTCCTGGCAGTAGAGCATGTCCATGAATCAGATCATACTTTTCTTGTTTAGACTTTTGATATAATACACAAGTGACTTGCAATAACCAAAGTATTCTATAAAAAATTGAAAAAAATAAACTTACTGATCATGTCCTAATAATATTTCGTTTTCCATTCAATAATGATTCATTGGCTATATATACATTACCATCTCAATCTTTCAATTTTCTTACAAATAAATCTACTGAACAATCATAATTCTTAATAAGTCACTCACAAAGATATTTAACATGCATTTGACCACCACCATATATAGGATCTCGTCATTCACTTACCATAGCTATTTTTAATCATTTTTTCATAATACCTTTTTATACACATCTAAAATACTTTCAATACACTCTCACCATAAAAATGACTTAGGAGCAATGATTTGATATTTTCATTTAATCGCTCATACTACTTTGCGAGTGATATCCTCCTTATTACCAGGTTCTACAAAGTTAACTTTACCATAAACTACCTCAGGTATCGATCACACATTCGTGGTCACGAGAGGTTTTCATAGTGCACATACTTCACTCACTGCAAAACCAAATCATTCTGCGCGACTTGGCAATATAACAATATCAGATAATCAGATCCATATACGCAACTGCTCTTTATTTTGAACATCTAACCATAATACATTATTTGTCAGCCCATATGATGTAATTAAATCATTTATTTCCTGAACTGAAAAACTATTTTTGAATCCAAATAATGAATGAGGTTGTTTTTTGGGAGTAATAAAGATCTGTTTATAATTGGGAATAAGTTTGACAATATGAGGAAGGCTTTTAATTACATCGTCCATGCCCTTTGCTACTCACATCCTTCCAAAATATAAACCAATAATATTGTTTTGGAGTTCATATTGTGTTCTTAATCAACAAATTTGTATATCATCAACCTGAGTCGGGTTTCGAAAATCATAATCTATCCCATTATATACTGTTTTTAACTTATAATCAGGTATGCCATACATAAGTCTCAGACTATTTTTCGTATAATTACTTACACAAATATAATTATCAAAGGTTAATATATTTATACAAAACCACTCATATAAATAATTAATAATACCAAGTCATCAAAGAAATTGAAATCGAAGTTTACCATAGACCTCATGGATCGTCACAATTGTTATTATACGAGTTCTTATTTTTACAATCCATGCAGGTATCAGTCCAAAAAAACTAGTTCCATGAATAATATCAATATGATATTTTTTACAATAATTAATAGCTTTAATAGCTCATAAGAGTTGAAATCAGATTCTATTTTTTCCCACCCTTATTACCTCAACTCCTTCTATAGTCTCGTGTTTTGATAGAGTTTGGTCAAAATGAGAAGTGATGACAGTCACCTTGTGTCATGAACGAACCAATCATCTTGTAAGTTCCCAAAACAAAACCTCTCCTCATCAAATATAAGGGAAAAAATGATCGAGAATAAAAAGAATATGGAGTGATTTCATGTTATAATCTAAAAGATATATATTACTATCAATACTGTTCTCTAATAATAATGTCGACCATCAAAACAAGACGCTAATGCTCTTTTAATTTCAGGTCAGATACAAAACTACTACAAATAATAGTAATAAATAGAAAGCTTACGATAATCTGACTTACTACTAATCGCTTACCAAGTAACGTTATAGGGCCGATATCACCATATCATACTGTCGCAAATGTTACCATACTAAAATAAATAGCGTCAATAACTCTTGTAATTGGCTCTCATGACGAACCAATGGCCTGATAATGAAGATAAAGTATAGAGAAACTCAAAACTATTTCTATCAAATTGATACCCAAATGAGCAAAGTTTTTCCTCAATGATGGAGCGGTTACGTAAACATTGTTGAGAAAAACAAAACTCAGCATCACCTGAACAATATCAATCAAAAAATAGAGAGTAACCCACATTCACCAGGTAGTTCCTACATAATAATGTACTATTCAACCAAGAAGTAAAACTTTGAGTACGATATACCATTCGATGACTAAATTTCTCATATGGTAATTTCTCACCAATACCCTGATCCAAAAACCAGGAGTTATAAGTTTGATAATACACAGTATAATCTCAATAATACGCTCAATACCATGTGAATTAAACTCACCACGAGCGATACTTTTGATAATCTGAATATGTTGCGATAGCGAATGATCAATAGGAATAATTGGTTTCATAAGTTTCATAAGACAGTATAAATTATTTGAATGTGTCTTTTTATCCTCCTTTCTATCCTCCCTTGTACCCAGTTACCACCTGACCTTTTTTGGGAATAGTTCGACCACAACCACAGTAATTCTGACGATAGAGATTATACTCTTTTGTTATCTTATTTGCCTTTTCGTAGCCTCCCTTTTTAGCAAAGTCAAACCACAAAAATTTGGTTCAGGTCACACGTTCTTGAGATTCAAGCCCAAATCTAAATAACTTGTCAGCTAATTTTTTTGGGGAGATCAAAAGTGTTGAAGTAAAGTAGGTAATACCATGTTTTTGAGCCTGAAGTGCTGCTTGTTCCAATCTCATAAGATAACATGGATTACACCTATCTGATCGTTCCAACATTTCACCAGCACGCTTGAGCACCGTATTGCGATCAGCCTGCTCCAATGTTGTATCAACTAATGTCTTATGTTTTACAAATGCATCAAAGAACTCCTTAGGTTCATATCGATCTTCAATAATTTCATAATCCCCTCACTCTAAGTCAAATAACTTCACAAATTCTGCATATCTTTTATCATGTTCTGGTTTGGGGTGAATATTGGGATTATATCGAAATAAATACAGTTTAAAATAATGCTTGAGTCGACGAAGTGGCCATGAGAGGTCAGGAGCACAACAAATATGAAGGAGTAATTTTGGTTTATCAACAACATATTCTCTATGTTGCTGTATAGGCAGATAATCAGATCTTTTATACATAACCATATTATTAGATATACTTTTTTAGACGTTGTCATATAGTTTGTACAAAAACTTTTTCTATGCTCCGGTGTTAATCTTTTGGATCTATGTATCAGATTTCTATGGTTGAGCGTCCCATATCATTTATGAGTTTCAAATCATCGTTTAGGATACTTTTTTGAAATAGCTGTCATATAAGCATCTCTTTGAACCTTTGCGACAATACTTGCTGCTCAAATTAGTGGAACTTTGGCATCACCTTGTATGATCGTTTTTACATGACATCATAGCAAAATATCCAAACCAAAGGTATGATTTCCATCTCGAATCAATTGATTGAGTTTCATAAGTGTTTGAGGTTCTTGTATGAAGGTTGCAACAAATCAACGCACTCGGTCCACATCTTGGTCGTTTCGTCAGGTAATCAGATTATCGATCAATGTCGCGAATATATGATCAGATCACCACACACTCTGTAAAAGCTTATCTCTCATGTGAGTCAAAAAATATACTTTGAATGCTTGAGCAAGCGCTCTGAGCGTAGCCAACTGAATTGCTTGGATAATACCATAACGATCGATCTCATAGGCCGTTGCCGATCATCAAGCATGGGTTATCAATCATTGTTGAGTATATTCAAGGATTTTTTGATAAGCAGACACCCTTTGGTTGCTGGTGAGTTTTTTGGAGTCTTGAAATGATGATGTGTCCACACGACCATGAGATATCATCACTCAAACCCACACTGGACCAGCCAATGGTCATCTTCATGCTTCATCACAGTAAATTGTTAGTTCTGAAGGAAGTACAGATTGATTGTCAGAATATATATAATTCATATAATAGATAAATAAATAATTATGAAAGAGATGATGGTTTAATAAGTTGTTTAACAAAACTCATAATGTCTTTGATACGACTAATATTGTATATTATCAATATGATTGCATAGATGGCTCACAAGAAGAGTATATATTTGAGAATAGATACTCTAGACCATTGATCATCAAAAGGAGATACAGTAGTTAACAGTAGTAATACACCTATACCAATACATGTCATTATGACAAATCGCTTCCAATCAATACGAATAGTAATACGATGTTTAGTTAAATCTCGATAACTATATCAAAACATAACCAATCGCGTTATTCATACTGATAAAGCAATACCATTGACTCACATCATATGAGGCAAGGTTAGATTGAGTACAATATTGATAAGCAGAATTCAGACCAACATCTTTATTCTATCTTTAATCATTCATAAGCCAGCATAGACAGAATACATAATACTTCACCATAAACCAAATACTACAAATAGTAGATTTCGCCTTACGATCATACCTCATTGTGCATATTCAGATCAAAACAGCATCGTCGTGATAGGCACACTAAATGTAAACAAAAACAATGACGCAACAAGTGCAATCATGCCAAGATAATTGAATATACCATAGAGAACTTGTGCTATTTTTTCTGGTTGTTGTCTTGCCTTGAAGTGAGCTATCATCGGATACAGTAAACCCGCAATAGGAGATAATAAACTAATCATCATATTAGTAAGCATCATACCATATCCATAAAGCGCTACCTCCTTGGGACCAAAATAATACGTAGTAAACTGGAGATCAATCTGTGATATGAGATACAAAATATTATTGGTAATAAGAACTCATAGAGCATACTTTTGTATCGTTCGATACTCTGAACGATTCAAACGGACCTCACCACGTGAAATAGTAGACCGGTATTGATAAAAAAAGACACATCATCAAATTACCAAACATATAATACTAGGTATAATCCAAGCTAGTATATATCACGTCATATTGGTCTGTACTCCTATAAAATCAAACATACCATGTGGAACAAACCAAACAAAACCAATAAGTAACACATAATTCAGTACTCACAAGAGCTTATTCCAAAAACCATTTTGAAAGATCATAAATAATCAATCAATAAAATTATAGCAAATATAAAATAGTAAGTATATACCAAACGTTTTGATTGCAAATACTCACGTAGGATCTTTGAAATAGTGTATTGCTATACTATCAGCAAAATACCACAACAAACCAGCAAGCACGCAAGAAGAGATAATCTGAAATATAAACGTAACTACAAGAATTGTTTTTGATTTGTCATACTGTTTATTTGCCAAATATTGAGGATAAAAATAAGCAATTGCTTCCCTAAATCACAAATCATTGTATATCGCCAAAATTCACGTAAGTCCCAACAATGAGTAAAAAATTCATACCTGTTCTATAGGTAAATTGTCTGCTACCAGCATCCTAATAACATACTGCATAGGAGCTATAAGAAATGTTGCTAAGTATATCCAAAAGGTATTTTTAGCAATACCCTTGGCAGAAAGATGATGATCTAAATCTTTGCTCATAATTCTTTATGAAACCAAAAAGTGACTAAAAAATTCTTCATATAAACCTGAACTTCATGAGAATCATACTTCTGAATGACAATAGTAATACAGGCATATAATTTTTTTAATAATTCATGTTCACAGTGATAAAGAGATTGTATATACTCTGTTTTATCTAAAAGTGGTATTCTTTCTCTCAGAGATTGAAAAAAATTAACCATAGAAATAGCCCAACATAGTTGAGTAGATACTTCAGTAAGACTATCTGATCAATACATCAATGACTTCTCTAGTTCATTAAGATGATTACCAATATACTGATAGGTCATTATATGATATGATTGACTCTTATGCTTCATGCTGTTATGGTAGTTCATAAAAGATTGGTATCGTTAAGACTTTGGGCATGAGGATGTATAAAAATAACCCAGTTTTGTTGAGTATTTTTGATTCCAAAAGTCAAAAACTGTATCATGCCAAAATCCAATAACAATTCATGCGTGTACTCATCATACTTGAATTGATGTAATACAAGATTAGAATAATTTGCTAATGATTGTTCAAGTTTTTCTTTTGATCGATCAGAAGTTTCCAAAATATGTTGTTTGTCTTGAAATCTCCATGAAGGCTCTATCATACAAGACCGCTCTCATTTCTCCTCATCATCAAGACTTCAAAACTCCAAAAACAAAGTTCCAAAACTCAACCATATACGACTCAATATAGATCCAGAAAAACATTTGATCATAAGATCCATAAACTGATCATAAGTTATAGACATAATAGCCAAAATAAAATAAATCTTGTATCATCTACGACGTCCACAACAGAAAACCACCACTTGGAGTGAATATCATCCCAGATCGCACGCACCTCACGATCACCAAAGAAACGGATAGAAATTTTGTCTGTCATCATGAACTACTAAGAATATAAAACTCTCTACCCAACCCACACCCTCTCTACTATCGATACCATGTTCTAGTGAAAGATCAAGATGTAGTGCATGATATGCTACATAATCAGAAAGCGACTGATCTACATAGTGCAAGGGAAAATATCTGAGAAGATCGTAGGATGAGTCCATGATAATAGTATCAATAAATACTACAACTTATAAATTTATAAGTCCTTTTTTCAGAAGCTCCCGTTTTTCAGAAGTTATTTCGAGTTCAATTAAATCATTATCTGAAGGTATCAAAATGTAATCATTAATAATTCAAAAACATGTATATAGTCATTTAGATCAATCAAACTCACAGTTGGTTAACGAGCTATCCGAATTTCATAATTCTCGAGATCATTCTCAAAGGTATTTAAGTAATCATCATGCATATAACTCACTTGTTCAAAAATTTGTATTTACAGGAATATTTCAATTCTGAGCGTTCTTTATAATAATTTTCTCTTCAATTCTTTCTTCTAGATGAGCTATACAATTTCTAAAATGAATCAAATTCGGGAATGCTTTATCAAATTGACTAATTGATCATGAATTAATTTTTTTTCGAATTGCCCTTAGAGTCCGAAGTTCAAAACATAAAGATTTTGCAATATGAATTTGTTTATTACCTGACAACAATTCTTCAATATAATAACTTACTCATTCCAGAGTTATTGAAAGATAACTATACAACCTTTTTTGTATCTCATCTCAATTGATTGAGCATTGTTTTTCCCGTAATAAATTTTTCACATCTTCAATTGCAATAACGGTCATAGTAAATTATCTTAATATAAATGCTCTCTATCCTATATAAAATAAATCAAACCTTCCTTGATCGTCAATCTTATTGAGTTTGACTTTGACTGGTTGACCCAGTTTGAACGACGAAGGTTGCATTCATTGTGGAAGAGTTCTTCCTCATACTAAGCCTTGTTTTCAGTTCATAAATTTGACGAAGATTCAGTATGTCTCGAGTCTAGTAACCTCTCCATCATAGGTAGTTCCTACTTTGGGTTCATCAGTTAGACCACGTATGATTTCAATAGTCCTAGCCACCATAGCAGCATCTTTACTCGTAATCATGCAGGTTCCATCATCTTCAAAGTCAATTTTGACTCCCGTTTCAGCAATGATCTTATCGATCGTCTCACCTCACTTTCAGATAACAATTTTTACTTTTTCGGCAGGTATTTGGAGGACAGTAATACGTGGTGCATTTGGTGATAAATCGCTGCGAGGTTTATCGATAATAGTCAGCATATATTCCATTATCTCCAATCTTCATGTGTTTGCTCTACGAACCACCTCCATAGCTATATCTACCGTGATACCTCTTACTTTCATATCAAGCTGAATAGCAGTGATCCCATCCGGTGTTCCTGCAACCTTGAAGTCCATATCACAATGATGATCTTCGGCTCATTGAATGTCATTGAGAATTTGATACTGAGTAGGAAGACCTTGATCGTTGGTACGAGAACACATCCCCATAGCAATACCTGAAACTGGCTTACGAATAGGAACTCATGCGTCCATGAGACAGAGCGTACTAGCACACACAGAACCCATCGAAGTCGAACCTCCAGAACTCAGACAATCTGATACAAGTCTGATTGTATAAGGGAAATCTATCTTGGAAGGAAGAACATACTCCAATGCCTTTTCGGCCAACCTCCCATGCCCTATTTCACGATTTCCTGTTCCTCTTATTTTTTGTGCTTCGTTTACCGAAAAAGGAGGAAAATTATAATGATGCATATAACGTTTTTCAGTATCATCATTCATCATATCATCGATAAGCTGAACATCTCACGGAGCTCCTAGTGTACAAATATTCATAATCTGTGTATCTCATCTTCGAAATAATCATGACCCATGAACCATATCAAGTAATCACACTTGAGCAAACAAGGGGCGGATTTCATCAAGCTTTCTACCATCAATCCTAATCTGATTATCAATAATTAATTCACGGAAATACTCTCTCACCAACAACTCCATAGACATTCGGCACTTTTCTCGTGTATAGATTGATTTATCTTCGATAGAATCATCAACAAGTTGAGCGTCGATAAATGCTCTGAGTTCATCCCTCCATCACGAAAAGATAATCTCCCATTCAGATTTTGATTTACCATAGAGTGATTCAAGTCTTTCATGAGTGATAATCTGAGCAACTTGAGCCTTGAGCTCATCAGGCGGATAGTTATACTTCACAAATTGGGCTAACTTTGAAGTGTAATGAAACTGTGACATCGGAACAAATACCTTCATCAAAAACTCTTCCTGTATCGTACATAATTCATCAATAGCTTTTTGGCCGAGACGAAATGCTTGTTCTATCATGACTTCACTCACTTCATTACCATCCATTTCTATCATATTCATCGTTCATCTCTTACCACTAACAATCAGGTTTAGTCCATTATTTTCAAACTGTTCTATGGTTGGATTGATAATAATATTCTCAAGTAAATCTGTTGTTCAAGTAGTATCCAACAATGACGAAAGTCCTACTCTTACTCATGAAACTGGCCCATCAAAAGGTATTCATGCTACCATGACCGCTAGTGATCATCAGAGTATCCCCAATATTGCCATATCATCAATACGATCAAAAGACAATGGGGTTATAGTAATTACTACATCATTGATCATGCCTTTGGGAAACATAGGTCTAAGCGTACGATCCACAATACGTGAGTAAAGAGTCATCATTTCACTTGGCCTACCCTCTCTCTTACGATACGCTCATCCAGCAATCTTGCCTACTGCAGAGTTAAAATCACGGAAGTCAATAGTAAGTGGTAGAAAATCTTTATTGGTATTGGGATTTTTATTCATGACAGCAGTTACCAATAGCTCGGTCTTACCAAGTTTTACACTAACTGCCCCATCAGCCATCGGTGCAAAAATTCAGGTTTTGAGTATCAATGGTTTATCATAAAAGGTAGTTGATACAACAATCTCTTGAGGTTTGCGAATAGAATATGACATACAAAAAAAAGTAAAAAGTAAAAAGAACATATCAGGTCAACGCAATAATAATTAGTTGTATCCATTATTCAATCCAAAAAATTGACAAAATAAGCATGTCTGATTATACTATATCTATGATATTCAGAAAACTTCTTACACGAACAACTCGATGAATCAAAATCAGCATCCTCATAGGATTGTTTGGCTGATTTTTAGGTTCTCATAATAATATAGATACAACCTATGCTCAAATCGTTATTGGCGCACAATGAAGTTGTGATGATATATGATTAAAAAATGCATGTGAAAATATTGGTTGAGAACGACAATGATTAACTCCTCAACCTTGACAGTGTATTTGTAATGAGAAATCGAGATGAATTACATGACTTCCTACTTCATCTCCTACTGCTCCTGATAAGTCACCACAGTCGTTGATTGATTTAGCGACTATCTTGGATACGGTGATGAACTTTATGTATGTAATTTTACGACCATTGATCGCAATCACGGGTTTGGCATTGGACAACAGTTTGGTCTACTGATGAGCGTTTAGCATGAGCGATCTCCTCTTCAAAATGTGGAGAATCATGACGGTGATTGCTTATATGATATTGGTATGAACCATATTGTATGAAATCGCTTCATGAGTATGGTCATGAAAAGATCTATGAACCACCATAAAAGGTAAGCTTATTAAATGGGTTTCATTGTGAGTATTAATACCATTGAGCTGGTCCATTATTGCTGTGTTGGTTGATTTTTCTACTATTTTGATCTACCAGGTATGAGGTATACCTCTCACCTTATTGGAAAAAGATGTCAATCTGGATAAAAAACTCCTTGAAACCCATAGCACCCTAAATCTAAGCCAAGTAGTTCAAGGTAAAACCTGAGATGCAACGAATTTTAGATCAAGTAGTATTTATACCTGTGGAGGTAAAGATACTGCATTTATCGTATGTAAGTTTGATCAATATGTAACTGAGTGAAGAAACGGTCAAGCAGTAACACAAGATGGACGAAATGAGTTTATAGAACAAGCAAAAAAACAGTATACATGATATACTATTAATCCTGATTACTGTGTTCTCTCACCAACAGAGTTATTAGAACTCAAGAACGCCTTTCCTGTGAGTTTTAATACTATACAATCGGTTGATAACAAACAAGCACCCAAAGGGAATTTTGAGGAACAATACAAAAAATGACAAGAATATTTGAGCTGAAGTGCTTGTGGTACAATAAGTCAGCTTATCGATCAATCCAAATGAATGGTATGACCACTCTATACGATTTACAGCTCGCTCCTCAATTTCTGATCACTCAATGTAACTGATAGTAATAAATCTACTGAAGCAGAGGTAATGTTGTTTATGATCAAAGCATTGGTATGACTTTGTCTGATTTTCCCACTTATTGCATTATGATTGGTAAGTATAGCAAGAATATGACTATTATGGATCATCATTGCATTTAGTCCACTCCTTATGTTTATGTGGATTAATGGTAAATCATGAGCAAGTGATGAACTAAATAAACAAATGGATTGATGGTGACGAAAAAATATGGGAGCTAAGTTCAAAACAGGTATAAGTGATGTACTAGCATTAATCTTTCAACCAGTCATTACTGTATTGGCTCTCAGTCTCAGTATTGTTCTTCTTTCAGTAACTACAAGAATGATATGATCATGAGCAGGACACTCATTATTGGATGGACTAGGATTGGGTATTGATCGTCAAGATCATAATGGTCAAAGCTATCAATGTCTGAATCAACCAGGATGATATGGTAGCGTCTGTCTATCTGAATTCAATAGCTCTTATGCAACAACAGTATTCTTCGATTACTTTACCTGGATTATTGTTAATATTTTGGGAATTCTCATCATGTGGAACATCTTGTTTAACTCACTCAAACGAAGTAAGATGACCTGAGATATTGCCTCCAAAGTTCAAGATCTATGAAAAGCAAAAATGGAAACAATGCCACTATTCTTTGGGAAGTCAAAGACATACTTGGATGAGTGGCAAAAACAACTCACCAACACACTCGAAGACAGATTTATTAATGACCCTCAAGATGCAGATACACAGGCTGGTAAAGATGCTGCTACTAGGCTATACAACCGCAGTATAAATAGTGCAGAACAAGTAAAACACAACAAAAAGTTTTACAATGATGATTTAGTATCTAACGATGAAAATGCTCAAATTCAGTGATCCTCCAAAGCACTTGCAGGTTGAATATGAATATCGGAAGACAAATATACTGGTTTGTTTGCTGATAAAAGTAGTATCAATAAATGAGGAGATGATCACCGATCTACTATCCAAAATATATGACCAAGTGGCATACAATTCAAATGATCATGATTGACTGAATCTATTTGAGATCCTGCATTCTGGTATAAACTATCAGCACATGAAAATGGAACAAACCTCATCAATAAGATATGACAAGCAGATTTTATCAGCGATGAAAACAATACATGGATCAACAATAAAGTATGACCTGAAAATGTCAACAAATTCAAAACAAATTGGGCTACATGAATCAAAGATATTATGGAATGAACATCGTTTGGAAGGTACACAATTGATGATAAAGAAACTATGGTACTTCATAATCCGTGAGGAAAATTCTGGACATCATTTACAGGTACCAAAGACGCAAAAGGCAAACGAGTATCTCTATCATCTTCGAAACCTATTCGATCAATGAATGAACAAAATATGTCTTCAGTCAATGAGCTTATGTCCAAGTTTAGCGATAAAAAAGATAGTATAGCTAAACGATTCAATGAACATATGGATAAAGATACAAAAGTAGTCTTCGACCAACCAACCAAACAATTTATCCTTAAACCATAAAATACACCTCCCTCCAAATATTAATATACACTAGATTGAACTCCAGTGATACTATGAAAACTCTTTCAAAATCATCCAAATGTTGTATACTCATCATACTTGTAGTATGATGGTTTACTCTATGATCAGATGTAAGTTTTGCTCAAGCCACAACAAGCAATGGCGATAATACATTGGAATGACTCAATGCAATACTGATTACTATAGCAAAAACACTTTCACGAGTATGGATTCCTATTGCAAACTTTGCAGGAAAACTGATGACCAATGATTTTACCAATGGTGAGATATTCTGATTATCCAATTATCTGTTTAAGTGTTGGAATATTATGAGGATCATAGCAAATATACTGATAGTCTGAGCTATTATGACACTTATCTACAATACCGCAACCAGTGACAAAAACACCATCACGGTTGGTTCGGTTATAAGATTGATTTGAGCATGAATTGGTATCAATATGAGTTGGTTTATTATAGCATTGGTGGTTGATCTCAGTACACTAGGTATGTATGGTATTAGTAATGTAGGACATAGTTTAATCAAAGATTCTCCCTATATTTCAAGGGCCTTTCAAACACAACTCATATGCATACCCAAAAAACAATTTATCAATTATCATAGCAATAGGAATGACTGAAGCTCACTTCCTCCGTGTCTAGTATGAACTAATCAATACAATGATGAGTATTATGAAGTATATAACTGATCTTCAATTGATAAACTTATACCAACACAAGATAGTATGGCATGACCACTTGTTTATTTTGGTATTGCTGTCTTCAAATTTTTTGACTATACAGATGTCAATACACTTGGTGTATGATGAGAAACTAACCTAAAAAGTATATCTATCTGATTTTTTGTAAAGATTTTCTTGATGATGATGTTTTTGGCACCATTGATCTGATTATTGATTATAAATATTGCTAGGATAATGCTTATATGGATATGGATGATAACCTGACCGCTGATAGCGCTCAGAGTTGCATTGGGTGAAGATGCTTTGTGAGTATGACGACTCAAAAATATTCTCTCTTATAATATGTCTGGATGAGATGGTGGGTGGTTTATCAATGGCGATATTTTTAAATTCTCCAATATTATCTGAGCAATTTTTGCTCCTATCACCGTCTTATCGGCACTCTTTTTTGCTATCTTGCTCACTTCATGACTCTATCTTTGATTGAGTGGATGATATATCGGCGATGAAAAAGACCTAAAAACAAACTCCGCCAAGGTAGAACAAGCATTTGTAGAAAATACCAAAGGGATTAGCATCGACCAAAACAAGATAAATATTGGTAACTCATCAGATGGTAAAAGTCGATGATCGTTTGAACTCAACGGAGATATTGTAAAAGATGCATCACAATTGATAGGCTGAGGGATTTGATATCTCATCTATACGATCTTTGTGGTAGGTATACTATGGGCATTGTTTAGAGTTGGACTATCTACTTCATCACTCTTGGGCGGAATAGGGAAGTCAGTAATGAGTAAATCTAAAAATATCTTACTGTCCAATATCAAATTGCCGGTATGAGGAGAATCAGTCTCTCTCAATGCACTCGATAAAGAGGTAGTTAATTTGGATAAAATAAAATGAAAACTTAATGATATCTATGTCAAACCATTTGCCAACAAACAAAAAAGAGATGCTGCGAAAGATCTCAGTCGAGCATGAGTAAATGCTCCATATCAAGGTTCTGCAAAGTTTGATACCAAAGAAAAATTTACTGATGAAACTGACTATGCATGAGCAAAACTTAACGATAAATTTATTAGTCCCACAAGAGATTATTTCAATAAACTTCAAGAGGAGCTTCGAAACGGAGATAAATCTGGAACAGTGAAATGATGAGATTCGACAGATTTTAGAAATAACATTGCATGATGGATCAAAAACTGAGGGTATGAGTTTTTGGTTAAATCAAAGATTATTGAAAAAGATAAGTATCTCTTAAAAGAAACAAAAGACGGAAAAGAAATAACTTCTGGAATTGATACCGATAAGTTATTTGCTGAAGATGCAAATGTATGATGATTTTTTGCAGAAATATTACAAAAAAATAAATCATCGCTATTGACTGATTGATTCTCCAATGCTACAAAACTTGATGATATACAAAAAAAAGTCGAGAACTACTCATATCCAATATCAAAACCATTTGATAAGATTACCTTCTGAAAGTAACTTTTTACGATGATAGCAAATCCATATATTTATACCGATTGTATAACAAACGCGAACTACTCATTTTCTTGATTACTAATAGTTTGCTAGTTATATCATCGGTATTTACCAAAATAATAGTTCTATTTTGATACGTAATTGGCATTACAACTCTTATTTATTTATTAGTACAATCATCATGCCATGAGATAGAGAATCTCTCATTCAAACAGTACTACAACTCAAAAATAGCAATCACAATAGAATACAAATTAAAAATCATATCTGATTTAATCCAGAAAAATCATTTCCTATAAATGAAAATCATTTAGATATAGCTATAAAAATATGAAAATGAAAAAACTATCTCATTACTAATTTTCTCAATGATTTCCAAGATGGACAATATGAATGTTTTAATAATATTAATCAAAATTCATCTCCACAAGAACTCATTAAAGCTATTGGTGACTATCTAAAAGAAAAGACTATCTCCTATGATTTTTTTTGAATTATCACAACTCTTCAATGACGATGAAGAAAAAAATTTGAAAAAATAAAACAAGATCTAATTAAACAATCAAAATGGTCAGAAAGTATGGAAGATGAGACAATAAAAAAAATAGCGAATGATTTTCGAAAAGATATACAAAATAATAAACATATTAATAACATAATTAAAGAAACAACGATTAGTGCAAGTATAATGTCAGAATTTAATATAACCAAAGAAAAAATTATAGAAATAATTGATACAGAGCCAAGTGTATTAATTCGTGGTGAACCTCTGATATTATGATCATGATCAAATTCAAAAAAACTGACTGATTTTCTTGATCAAGAGAGAGTTTGAGTTTGTAGAGATTTTTCAAATGCTGCAGAACATATATTTAATACATTAGCGGATAAGTATAATATAGTTGCTCACATGGAAACAATAGTTAATGTTCCTAATAAGCATGTTTACAATGTAATATACACTCCTACTACAGACTATACTGAATTGCAAACACTCTATGTAGATTATACAAATTATATTTTACATCAAACATTTGATATCATTACTACTAATCAAGCAGATGATACATTTATTGTACAGTCTACTATAAATAAAAATAATAATGATACTGTCGTATAAACGAAGTAGATTACTTTACTTATGTTCTCTCTAGATAAATGGTTGTATGTTCTTCATGAATTTGTAGTATCTCTCATAGTATAAGAGGTAATATAATAAAGGAACCTGGGGAAATAAGTAATACCAATTACGTATCAAAAGAGAATTATTATT
>DAOQQF010000004.1:0-44377 GCA_035333525.1 Candidatus Absconditabacterales bacterium
TCTCGGGATAAATATCCTCAGGAAGCTCGTCGAATGTGGATAATACAAGATCAAAGGGGTTTAAATATTCCTTAATGTATGAGTTCAGAGATAATTCTATTGGCTAGATTATATCACTGATTGGTTAATTTAATGCCTCCATTATGTTGTATTAATAATCATTGTGACTCATATCGGCTACATTTGTTCTGTCGTCAAGAAATAAGAAGAGACTTATATCATTCTATATTCTGAATTCAACCACTTCTTATACCAAGCATGAATTGTTCAAATAAGATTTCTTCTGGGGTTAATAGTATAGTCTTTTTCTCATTCAATCGTTTATCTTTTATATAATCCCCAATTGATGAAATATTGGTATATCTTGTAATTTTTTGATGTGATCAAAAAATACATCATGAAGCACTCGCGCCTATGCCAATATATGGTTTCATATTTCGATAAACCATATTATGGAGTGATTCTTTTCATGGAAGTGCGTAGTTACTGACCTCATATCTTTTGTAGCCATATGATTGAACAGTATCAGATAACCATGTATATTCACTCATAATCTGTTCGTCATCTGGATTGATACATTGTTTCAAAATCTGCTTATTGTGCAGATTTAATCATGATAGATGGAGTTGATGTCGTTTACTTCATGGAAATAGTTCGAGCATATAGAGACTAAAACTATCAAAGGTTTTACTCGCAACTAGATCTTCAAAAAATTGTTTTTTTTTATCATTTCGTCATTTGGTTCAACTACGAGGATGATTCATACTCCCAAAAGCAATAAAATCTAGATTATAACAATTGATAGCAGATTTGAGTGGTTGTAAGGAGCGTAAAAATCATTTGATCTGATTATAGGTGTATCATCTTCAAGATCATTCCAGTATGTCATCATCAAAGGTTTGAATCCCAAATGAGTATCTTACTCTCATCATCTGAGCATATCTTTGATTGCACGATCTTATAAAATCTAACACTTCATCAAAAGGATCTGGATTAAGCTCAATAGAAATTTCTTCTAATGACTCACTATTCCAAACCTGTATAATATGATCGATTAATCCAAATATATGGTCTTTCCCAATACTCAAAGGTGTTCCTCCTCCAAGATATATTGTTTTGATTTCTTGATGTTCCATTGTCTTACTCCAATGATCTATTTCACGATGTAAAGTTAGAACATACTCATTGATGAGATTGGCTTGAAAGTTGGGATGATTTTGTTGTACTACAAAAAAGTTACAATAGTCGCACTTATTAGTACAAAAAGGAATATGAATATAAGCTGATATCATTACTCATCTACTATCATTTTTACTATGAAAATCAAGCTTACTCTTATCTGTATAAGTTCTTTACTGATTCAGCTATCTCTCTTATGAGGTTTGATTGGGTATTGTTTCACTCCTATTGACCTTGATGTATTTCAAAAGCACTGGATTGATCAAGTAAATTCATTGAGGGGGTCATCATGATTGACGTGATATACTTTGGATAGTGGTCTATCCAAGGCCGCACAATCATGGTCAGAGTACTCATCAAGTATCGGTTCTATCTCTCATTCAAAGTTTGGTTCTAAACTCTACTATGATTATAAGCTCATTCAACGTTATGTAGAAGAACAAGGAGTTGTATTTGGGAGTAAACCATGAACTAAGGTAGTAGAAAATATTTGACGATGAACAGTGCGTTGTCCCAAAACAGGAGATTGCACTTCCAATCTTATTAATGCTACTAATACAACATGGAAGTTTTTTGTCAATGAAAAATGAAAACAATATGCACCACACTACAAGTCAATGATGAGTGCTCATTATACTCATGCTTGATTTTGAGTAACAATTGACCACTCTCTAGGAAAGTATTACTTCACTGCTTATTATAGTATACCACTGAGTTGATACTGAGCTATTTCGATTACAAAACCTTCTGTCACAAAATCTCATTCATTTCGTACTACCAAAAGACTCACTATTCCTAAGGGACCTTAGAAAATAAGTAACATAAAACAAAGTTTTATGATTACGACATCGAAGAGATATCTTTGGGAAGCTCGTCGAATGCGGATAATACAAGATAAAAGGGTTTAATATTATATGTAGTATATGTAGTTTTTCATGAATCGAGAGTTTTTCCCCACCTTCCCTAAATAATAGTAATAGTTGCTCATCCTTTGTTTTTGTTACTTTATCTTTTTTTTATCTACCTCTTATAATCTATAATGAAAAAAATTATTTTCCTACTTTTAGTGATTATTTTATCAACATCATCAATTAGTTCTTTTGCAACAAGTTCTACACAGTTGGGGACTCTTTCTTCAAGTATAACTACCTCTACGCCAGGTGGTACAGGCTTAGTTATTGATGACTCATTAGTCAATGCTGTTGAACAGCAATCTCAAACCGATTTGCTTAAAGAGTTACAAGATGCCAAGAATAGTCTTACATTAACAAAAGCAAAAAGTTGCGAAGATTTTGATAGTGTACTGACCAAATGGATTGAAAAAAATAAAGAGTATTTCTCTCAATGATGATGAGGGTACTATGGTAGACCAATGCCAATTGATGGCGTTGCAGTGATGGAAGATTCTACATCAGCTACAGCAATCTCTGCCAAACAATTAGATGGTGTATGAGGTGCATGATCACCAGATTTTTCTGCAACCAATGTCCAAAAGGCATGAATTGATGAACCTGATATTATCAAAAATGATGGTCAGTATATCTATTATGTTAATAATGCAAAAAAACTTCTTTATATTCTCAAGTGACCTTATAATTGAACAACCCTGGATATGGGATTGGTTAATGTGGTCAAAGTTATTAGATTACCTAAAACATACAATACATCAGATCTCTTGATACAAGGAAATAAACTCGTATTGGTGGCAACCAGATATTTGGATCGTCCGTGGAATAGTAATACCTCTTTTTATGATAGAAATGCAAGAGTAAGTGTAGTGGTTTTTGATACTACTGATAAAACAAAACCCACTATTGCTAGATTACTTGATTTTGCTGGTCAACTTCAAGATAGCAGATTAACCAATGGTAAACTTTATATTGTTTCAAATCTTTACTTTAATCGAGGTCCAATTTATTGGATTATGAATGAAAAAAAACAACTTGATGATATTATTTCTCCAGCATCATTGATACCTTCATGAGTTGAGGCAGTGAGAAAAATAACCGGCAAACTGGATAAGCATGTTATTAAACCAGATTGTTCTACAATTGAATATGTGCTTCCTGAAAAGCCACAGGATTTCTCACCTAATGTATGAATTATCCATGCTATCGATATTGTTTCAGATGCTAATGCTCACACTAGTATGTTTTATGGTAATGCATGACAAATTCATCTTTCTAGTAAGTCGCTCTATATAGTTAGTCCTATTTCATTATGAAATTATCCAACCCCATGTCCTATTAATGCAAGATGTATTATGCCATTGATTTGGAGAGTTCCTGATAATTTTTCTATGATTCATAAATATACTCTCAATGAAGGTAAACCATTCTATAGTGATACGGCTGTGGTAAAGGGTGATCTTCTTAATCAATACAGTATGGATGAAGATGATAAAGGAAATTTTAGAATTCTTACAAGAAATCGAAATCCTCAATTAGCTACCCATGTATGGAAGTTAAATTCATCACTTCAGCATGATTCTCAGCTTCTTAATATTGAACCAGGAGAAGACTTCAAGGCAAGTAGATATATAGGAGATAAGCTTTATTTGGTAACTTTTCAGCAAATTGATCCACTTTTTGTCATTGATATGGCTACTAAACCTACTATTTTGGGAGAACTAAAAATACCATGATTTAGTCAATATCTTCATCCTTATAGTCCATTAACCAATGGTAAACAGCTTCTCATAGGATTGGGAGTAGATACTCAAGAAAAGGACGGTAGAGTCACTACGAATGGATTAAAGCTGGATCTTTATGAGATCAATTATAATCAGAAAGATGCCAATGGATCTATTAGCATCAAACAACTTCACACCAAAACTATTTGATGAAAGGGTAGTTGGTCTGAATCTTTGGAAAACCCCAGAACATTTGTTTATAATGAAAAAACAAAGAAGTTATTACTTCCTATGATTGCTCAAGATGAGATAGAAAAAAAAACTTGTCAAAAGGATTATTATGGTCAGGAGTATTGTTATCCTACAATGTCTTATAATACCACTTTTGCAGGTCTCAAAACATTTATGCTGGATACTACATCCGGTATTACTGAACTAGCCAGTAAGGACTATAAAGATCAGATTATCTCATATCTTAAAGCAAATAATCAATACTATGGTAGCGAGTGGAATAATTTTGGTTTAGATCAACGACAATATATGTGATTGTGAAATAGAGCTTGATATATAGGAGATACTTCATATTTTATAAATAATGCTTTTGCTGATTTCATAACCTCCAAAGAAACCAAGATGATTAAGTTTTAGTCTTCTATATTTTCGCTTATTTCTTTTATTTTTTCCTTATTATGATGTTAGATCAGATTCTGGTAGTAGCAAAAACTATCACAACACTGTTACTGCCTCTTGTTCTTATTATACTTCTTGTGTTGTCCTTTATTTCATTACAGATCTTAACTAAGATAAATAAAACAGCATGAGCGGTAAAAGAAACAACTTTTATGGTTAATAACTTGGTTCAAACTTCATTTGGCGCTTTGGCTTGATTTCTCATGAGTCTCTTTGATAATAAAAAAAAATCATAGAGATTTCTGTAAAAAGATAGTGTCAATGGTTAGCATAACGGTCTCCGAAGCCGTTGGTCTGGGTTCGACCCCCAGTCTTTTTGAATGATAAAATTCTCTATGTATTATATGTTGATACTGCTTTTTGTGATGCTCAAAATAAGTTGTACAATGCCCAATGATGCAAGTCCTATGAGAATCCCTAAAAGTGCATAGATAATTATTGATCTTGCTTTTTTTTGTTTGTTGGCATCACCAAATGCTAAGATATGACTAATACCTCAAAAAATAATAATTGATACACTGATTCCAATCATTACTCTGAGTATAAGTTTAGTAAATCTTATAAGATAAGGTTCTTTAGTTGTTGACTCTATTTTACCGTTAGCTAGTTCTATTTCAGTAGTTTTATTAAATACCTGTCATCAGACCGCATTTTTATCATTTCAGGGATTAACTATAGTATCGTATCTTTTTGCTTCATCAAATGCTTGGTTTAATAGATCATTGTTAGCAAAACTATTTGAGTGTAAAAACAAAAATCCTCATAAAAAAGTCATGAGGAAGAGTATGATTGATGGTAATGATATAAGACGATTGATGATCATAAAAATAGAGTGTGCTAAATTTGAGTAAGTAATGAATCAGCTTGTTCGGTATCTTGTGCAGTTTGTATCTGTTCTTGTTGTTTAACCGCTGCAGTTTGCATATTTTGATTCATTTGTTGTCGTTTCATAAGATATTTTTTTTTGATTTCAGTTTTTTTTTCTTCATAATTTTGTTGTATTTCAAGTAATTTAGCTTTTTCTCTGGTAAGAATATCATTGAGTCTATTGATCTGTTCATCATTCATTACTGGTAAAAGATCAAACCATGACTGCCTTTCTTCTTGAGTATCAATACTTTTTGAGTTAAGTATGAGGGTTATTAGTTCAGTCATATTTTGGATAAATGCCACAGGAATAGTAAATTGACCTGCTATTTCCCATAGATCTTGAGGAAGATACTTTTTGATGTATTCAAGTTGTTGTGCAGTAACCATAGAGTAATAATGTATATGATGTAAAAAGTTTTTTAATTATTATTTTTTTTGAAACTATTTTGTAATAAGTCTTTGTTTAATGTGTCTCCATAATTCTTTTTGATGTGGTGACTCTAGTATATCCAAAATTATTTCTGTGTCAAATTTTCCAACTCCAATAATAAATGGATCATGAGATTTAAAATTGACAGTTTTAGTATTGAGTATGAGATGATACCAGATATAATGTCTATATGATTGATGATAATCTGAATATCCATCATATGATCATATCTCGCCTATTAATCTTACATTATTTTCTTCTATTCCTATCTCTTTTTTTATTCATCTCCATAGTGTTTGTTTATAGTTTTCATCATGTTGTTGCTGTCATTTAGGAAATCATCGTCATGTGTCTTTATGATGTACAAGTATAATTTGATTGTCTGTTGTTTGAATAATTCATCATACAGTAATACCTGATATTATTTTTGTTTCTTCTAAATCCGAAAGAAGTGTTTCGGCTTGTATATCGTCTTTGAGGATTTTGGTGCTATATGTCTTGTCAATTTCAGCTAATTTTGTACTTGCTTGCTTAATTGCTTTTTGTTGTTGACGCAAAAGCCAGGCTGGTGTTCTGGATCTTCTTCATCCACTAAATGATCACATTGTGTCTGACATCAGTTTGTTTTGCGTACATTAATAAAGGAACCTTGAGAAATTAAGTAACATAAAACGAAGTGTTATGATTACGACATGGAAGAGGTCCCGAAGTCTCGGGATAAAATTTCTCAGTTTATCTGCCACATGGTAGAGAATTTATTCGCCCATGGAGAAGCTCGTCAAAATGAGCATTTTACCCGCTGGAGACTGGGCTTTTCCGATGGAGGTGGTTCTACAAGACTAAAGTATTTACTATTATAGATGGTTTTTCATGAATTGAGAGTTTTTACCCCAGCTTCCTTAAATATTTTTACTGGCCAAAAGAAAATTCTCAATTAATAAGCTGCTAAGTAACTGATCATGTACTTTCCCATCGGTACTCATGGGTACACATTTTCTAAGAAAGAACGGTATTTTTTTATTAATAAGATACTTATTGATTGATTTACCATGATAGGTGTCATGTTCAAGATCGACTAATCTGAGTTGATGATATTGATATGCATTATTGTATGATAACCAGAAAGATAGTATTTGTCAAATATTAAATAAGGTGTTTCATTGATACATATATATATGGTTATGACAGCATGCAAAAATTCGACCATGAAGTGTCTTTGTTCCATGAGTTCATTGAGTTAAAAAGCTATAATAGTCATTCAAACGTGATGAGGTCATACCTTCATAGATATGGAACTCTTTACATAGTTTAGCGAACTGATCAATGGTGAGATTTTTTGACAGTATATGGAGATTGCTTATACCAAAATAATCAGGTAGATTAATTTTTTTAATAGGTACCATAATATTGTCATACTCTTGTTCCCATTTTTTGAATTGATTATAATAATCCTGTTTTTGTGAAGATCATAGTTCTCCTATGTGTTGTCTTACTTTATTTCTCTTAGAGACTAAACTATCGAAATTAGTATGATCAATAATATAGGATAATCTTCTTGTATGACAAAAATCATTAATTTCTGATTTGGTATTTTCTAAAATAGGTCTGAGTATCGTATATTGTTTTCTATGATCAATCATACGCATATTGATCTTACCAATTATATTACATCACCTTTCGGTATTGAGCATCAATGTCTCTATTCTATCATTAAGGTTATGACCTAAGATCAGCGTCTGACTATGAACTGTTTGTAAACAATCATAAAAAAAATGATGCCTAGCAATTCTTAAATCATGTTCTTTAGTTGATATTCATTTGTATGTTCAGATGAGAGAATGTTTGTATTGAGATTTTATATAATCTGCTTCTTCACTAGATTCTAAGCGCATATTATGATTGAAATATGCTATGATAATCTGATCGGTAGACCATCACTGTGTTTCATAAAATGATTTAATAAGATAGTATGTTGCCGTACTATCTGATCATCATGAAAAGCCTATCACCACTGTTTTATGTCATAGTCATGAGAGATAATTTTGAATTGATGATGATAATACTATCATTGTGGATTGTTTTGTACTCAATAATCAGAATTGATAAATCTTTCGATGAGTTCCATAGCGCTTAGTGTATCATGAGCTGAATGTTTGCCGCTAACTCCAGTACGAGCTTGAGCTTGTATGCTGGTGTAGTTTTCATCAATACGAAGTATGGTTCCCTCATACATTGTTTGAAGAGTTTTAATAAAGTGATCTATGTGTGATCTCATGAGTTCGTGTTTGGGGTATCCTATCAAAATAGTTGTTGGTCTTCTTTCTCAAATCAGTCCCATCAGCGAAAACCGCATCATACCATTATTATCTATATTACCCAATGGTAGAGGAATCGATCATGTCCATAGTCCCAATCCAAGGGTTTTTGTGCCATAGTCAATGCTAAGATATGTTCATTGTTCTGAATTATGAGTTTTTTCCATTGTACAAAGGATCAAAATAATTATGTTTTGGTTTATTTATACTAATTTTACTGTATTAAAATGCAACAAAAACGTATTCTTATTCGCGATCTTAGTGCTCATTTTGACCAAACTATCATGATACAATGATATATGCATGATTTTCGTAAGCTTGGTAAAATTGCTTTTTTAATTATGAGAGATAGATCATGACTGTGTCAGATTATTGTAGATACGCCAGATATGATTAATTTGTTTGATGGACTCTATCCAGGAAGTGTATTGGAGGTAGTATGAGTTCCTATTCTTGCACCAGGAAATAAACAATTTGGAATGGAGATTCAACACCCAATAATTCGTATTATTACACCATGTCATCATGTACATGGTATTGATATCTCTAAGCCTGATCTTAATTTAGATATTGAATCAATGATTGATAATAGGGTAGTGACCCTTAGACATCCAAAACAACAAGCAATTTTTAAGATTTCTTCAATAGTAGAAAAACATATGAGAGCTTATTTTGATATTCATGATTTTACCCAAATAAATTCTCCTAAATTAATTTGATTTCCTACTGAATGAGGCGCAGAGGTGTTTGAATTAGATTACTTTGAAAAAAAAGCATATTTGGCTCAGAGTCCTCAATTTTACAAACAAATGATGGTACCAGTATTTGAAAGAGTGTATGAAATTGGGAAAGCATATAGGGCTGAAAAATCAAATAGTTCTAGACATTTGACCGAGATTTTAATGCTTGATGTTGAGATGTGATTTATTTCATTTGATGAATTATTATTATTTATTACAGACTTTTTGAATACGGTTATTTGACAGGTTCGAAAAGAATGAGAAGATATATTAAATCTTTTATGATCAATAAAACCATTACTACCAGAATCGTATCCACGTATCACTGTAAAGGATCTTCATGAACTTTACTTCAAAGAAACATGACAAGATTGTAGGGCTGATTGAGATTTAAACTCTGCTGAGGAAAAACGAATTTGTGAATATAGTGCTCAATATCGATGAAGTGATGCCGTTATAGTAACTGCATTTCCTTGGTCAGAAGCAAAATTCTATCATATTCAGGACCCACTTGATCCAGAATCTACTCTTAGAGCAGATTTATTGTTTCGTGGAGTTGAGATTGCTACTGTACCCATGAGGCAAACAAATTATGATATATTAGTACAACAGATTAAAGATAAATGATTTGATCCAACGAATCCATGATTAATTGATTATCTTGATTCATTCAAATATGGCATGCCACCTGAGTGATGATTTGGTTTTGGTATTTCAAGACTCGTCCAAAAGATTATCTGATTATCAAATATTAAAGAAGCAGAGTTATTCCCAAGGGATAGAAATAGACTTACTCCATAACTTATTTTCATTTTATAATAGTTGTTCAATGTCCTTCCCAAGTAGATTTGATCCTAAACGCGAGCAGGCTATGTATATGCAATCAGTAAAAGCATGACATTTTAAGCCAGAAATAAATGCTGATCGTAGTGATAAAACTTTTGTAGTACCGGTTCCTCCACCGAATGTAACATGAGTTCTTCATGTATGACATGCACTCTTTGTAACACTTCAAGATGCATTTTGTAGATATCATAGAATGCAAGGAAAGCAGGTTTTGCGAGTACCATGAACTGATCATGCTGGTATTAGTACCCAGGTGCAGGTAGAAAAAAAACTTAAAAAAGAAAAAGATAAAACAAGGCATGATATCGGTAGAGTTGACTTTCTCAAACAGGTATGGGAGTTTGCAACATATCATCGTCATGGCATTTTGGATCAATTCAAACTGTTGGGAGCAAGTATGGATCGAGATAGGGAACAGTTTACGCTTTCAGAATCACTCAGTAGGGCAGTCAGAAAATCATTTAAAAACTTGTATGACAAAGGTAATATTACATTAGGTTATCGTATAGCCAATCGATGTACAAGATGTCAAACAGTCCTATCTGATGCTGAGGTGGAAATGGAAACTCATCAATCAAAAATATATAAAATTAGATATTTCCTGGTATGAGGTAAAAATAATACTCTTGAAGTGTTAACCACTAGACCGGAAACTATTCCTGCAGATGTGGCATTGGCTGTTCATCCTCAAGATAAAAGATATAAGTCTTTTATTTGAAAAGAGGTTATGGTTCCTTTTGTGAATCGTAAGATACCAATTATAGCAGATAATGCAGTTGATATGAATTTTGGAACATGAGTATTAAAAATAACACCGGCTCACGATCCCTTAGATTTTGAAATTGGTTTAAGAAATAATCTTCCTTTGGACGTATTTGCTCTTGATAAACAAGGTAAACGAGCTGGAACCGTTCCTGAATTTGGAGGATATATGGTAGAGTGATTTTTTGATACATATATTGATAGACTCAAAGAAATTGGCAATTTGATTGAGGTGCAAGATCATGAAAATGTTGTTCCACATTGTGAAAGATGTAATACAAGAATTGAGCCTATGGCAAGTGAACAACGATTCGTTGATGTGTCTGAATATGCAAAGAAAACTCTTCATGATCTTGATTCAAAAGACTTACAGGTTTATCCCGAGAGAATGGGTCATTTATTTCACCAATGGCTTGATCATCCAAAACCATGGTGCATTAGTAGACAACTATGGTGGGGTCATAGAATTCCTGTTTGGCATAATGATCAATGACAGATGGCAGTGGTAGATGAAGATGTGATTTACGAGTATTGAGTAAAAGCATGAAAAACCTCATGAATTATTCTTAGTATGATCTTATTTAATCTTATTGCTGACAATAAAATAGATAATCATATTGAATTTCAAGACTTACTTGATGTGCTCTTAAAACCAAGTATGATCTCGCAAAAAGGTTCTGTTTATAAAGTATATTGTGATATCTATCGTATTAAGTTTTCTCACCAAGAAGATATTCTTCATCAAGTAATACAACTTGAATCATTGTGTTCTAAGCTTGAAAATAATGTAACGAATGAACAATTGATTGATCAGTTATTGGATATGGTGAAAAATGCTTACTGAGTAAAATATCAAAGGCAATTTTTGATACTTGATATTCCATGAATCATGTGAATACCAAATATAAAACAACATGAAGATGTGTTGGATACATGGTTTAGTAGTGGATTGTGGCCTATGAGTATTATGTGATGGCCAGAAAAAACTACCGATTTTGACCGTTATTTTCCTACGACCTTGCTTGAGACAGCATATGATATTTTGTTTCCTTGGGTTTGTAGAATGGTTATGATGAGTTATGCAAATTGTGGTATAAGACCGTTTGATCATGTGTATTTTCATGGATTAATTCGCGATGAACATGGTGCCAAAATGAGTAAATCAAAGGGCAATGTAGTTGATCCATTAGAAGTTATGAAAGAATATGGGACTGATGCTCTCAGACTATCCTTGATTGCCAATAATCCAGCTTGATCTGATTTTAATTACCATATCCAAAAAGCTGATTACTATTCGAGATTTATGACTAAATTATGGAATGCTAGTAGGTATGTTTGGTTGAATGCTGTTGGTGATTCATGAGATATGGCAAAAACATCTATTGATTTGGAAGTTCTCAAGTCATATATTAATGACCATATTGACCAACTTAATGATTTTGATAAATGGATACTATATGGTTTAGACGATCTTATTTATCAAAGTATAAAGTGATTTGAATCATATGCCATTACCCAACAACTTGATGAGATCGTTAAATTTATACGAAATAATTTTTGTGATTGGTATATTGAAATCGCTAAACTCCAAAAACATGATTTGACAGAAAAAATACTCTTGTATAGTATAGGCACTATTTTGAAATTATTACATCCTTATGCTCCTTTTGTAACTCAAGCACTCTATTATGACATGTGATTTGGAGATGATCTTTGTATTGCATCATTTCCGACACCATTTGTATGATCTCACACTATGAGCACTCAGACTAAATTATTTATGGATATTATTTGAGAATTTAGGAATTTGAGACAACATACATGAATTAAATCAAATGAAAAAATTACTGCTGTGATCAAAGCAAATACAAGTATCACAAGTATGATCAAAGAATATGAGCAGGTATTGTGTAAAATTGTTAATTGTCAGTCATTAATTCTTTTGACTGTTAATCAAGATATACCACAAGATGTTATTACTAAACCAATATTTGATATTGTTATTGGAATACAAACAATTGTACCTATTGATATTAAATCTCAGATCAAAAAACTTGAAGAACAATTGCTTCTAGAAGAAAAATTTATTTCAGATTTGCAGTCATTACTTAATTCAGAATGATTTAAACAATCTGCTCCCGAGAGTATTAAACAAACTAAAATGTCTAAACTTGAAGAAGTGAAACTCAAAGTTCAACAAATACAGATTGAATTACAAAGACTGAAATATCTTTAGAGTTATTTTACGATAGTCTGATAACAGTTCCGTAATCATACTATATCATACATATCGTTTATTGGAAGAATACCAAATTTAGCACTAGGATCGCTGTTTGGTTTCGGGTTATTACAAGAAGTAATCGATTCAATAATAACTCATTGAAAATGTCATACAATAGTATCATGGAGGCCAATATCTGTACTTGGTAGTGTATATACAATATTTTTGTTCATTCGTGAAGCTACTTTGGGGATTATTTTATAGGTTTTATTGGCTCATGATGGATTAATTACTTTAAGTTGTGAAGTATCCAAAGTATATAGTGCAAACAATCAATCTGGTAGTTCAAACATAAGACGTTCAGCTACTGATCATACTTTCAGTATATAATCTTGTAATGACCAATTGGTTAGATTATTAACAGAGATAAAGTTATGGCCCATCGATGGATCTATATTCAATAATGGTCATGTATACTTTATATTTCAAAACTGAAGTTTAGAAGGTAAGTTTATATTTATTTGGGATGAACTGACTCTATTTCATTGTTTATCTATAAAATATTGTGTAATTCCTTGTTGATCGTAAGTACATGGTTTGGTAGTGCGATGAAAATAACTTCATTGTGTTTTAATTTGATCAATTCAAATTGTCCCATTGTCGCATTTTTGTGCACGAGTGATAGATGTATTTGGTATAATACGAATGATGGTTTTATTATCAGCCGATGATTGGGTTATTGTTTTTGATCATGTGTCATACTGGATTGATAAAGAAGGTTCAGAGCACAGATCAAGAATACAAATGTTTTTGAGTGTTTGGTAAAAATCTCGTCCTTGATAAGTCGTGATTGATGTATAGTTCATTACGATCTGATTATCTTTTGTTTTACCTAAAATATAATAGGTATTTATTCATTCTTTGATAGTGTTTTTGGTAGAATCGATACTAAATGACCAAAAAGGTGTATTTGTTTTGATAGAATCAAACATGTAAGCTCATTGATTATTAATTCATACGATATAGAGTTTTTCAATTGAAGGATCTATTTTTCATTCTAAGTTATATAAGGGTGCAATGTTTTCTTGAGGAGCTGGGTTGATAGTAATTAGGTTAAATCATGATGAGACCATAAGTTCTGTATCGATATATCATCATATTGTTTGATCGTTATTTAATATCAACAGTAATTTATTGTATTGATCATAATATCATGTTGGATAGACGATATCTTGTCAGGTTATGCCTGTTCATATTTCTCAACTCATTCATCATGTTTGTATATTATTTCAAGAATTGTTAAATAGATAATCTCAGACTGACGGTATATTTCATGTATTATAAGTTTGATTATAGGTAGAAGTTCATCATGGAATTCACCACGAACTACTAAAAAAGATGTATCATCATATAGTTGTTAGTATCCCAAGTAATAATCATAATAAAACCCATCAAAGGATACTCTGACGCTGAGTAGAGCTGTCAACTGAACGAATATACATAATAAAGAGAGCGGGATAAAAAATAGTACATAAACCATAGTGAATCGATACTATTGAACTTGAATTGAACTTGAATATGCGTACCAATAAATTACATTGTTTATATATCTGTATCGAGTGTACGAAACATTATACCAAAAGTCAAATTATCATGATATAATCTGATTTACAAATAGTTCAGATTATCTGTTATTTTATATACAATCGAATATGACTCATCGTGAATTTAATCCGCAAGATCATTATAATAAGGCTGCCAAACAGCGTGAATATGTTGCTAGGTCAATTTATAAACTTCAAGAGATTGATGATAAGTACCATCTTTTACATAAAAAAGTTACAACAGTGTTGGATATATGATGTAGTCCATGAAGTTGGCTTCAATATGTTCATCAAAAGGTAGGTAGAAATTCTTGATTTATAGCTTTATGAATCGATATACAGCCTGTTAAGATATCTTTGAACTGAGTACATACCTATGTTGCTGATGCTACTGATCGTGATCATTGTCTTTCATTGATTACATGATTATGAATTACTTCATTTGATTGTATTATATCAGATTTAGCACCTCATACGATCTGATTCAAAGATATTGATGCTATGAGATGTATTTGAGTCTTGGAGTGAACGTTATGGCTCTATGAACAATTTTTGAAACCATGATGAACATTTGTCATGAAAATATTTATGTGACCTTGATTTGATGAATTTGTAGCACAATGTAAAAAAAACCGATGAGCAACAAACATCAAATTAGTTAAGCCAAAAGCCTGTAGAGATATGAGTAAAGAAATTTATATTGTAAAATGGAGATAAAGATGAAACAATGATCCATTCTCATTGTTATCCTTTTTATGTTGATAGTGACAAGTCTTATAGGTCTTATTATGATGGTGTATATGAGATCGATTTTGAATTTCACTAATTCATTTCATGATTATCAACAGGCATTTTATCTTGCTCAAGCATGAGTAGAATTACAACTTGTGAAAGCAAAAAATCATGCTTTCTGATATGAAGATTCTATTACTACATGAAGTAAAACCGTTCAACTCAATATAACAAATTATTGTACTAAATCATGTTTTTTTTCGTCAACTCTACAGTCTAGTAGTTATGTTGTATGACAGTCAGAACATATAAGAGATAATCAGACAGTATGTTCAGAATTATTATGATATACCACTGATACATCAAAACTCATCTCTAGTCTTTTTTTGTATCAAGATGAAACCTCTGATTCTGAGCGTGAATGAAAGCTTATGTCTTCAAAAAAGATTTCAGCAATCAAAAACTCCAATATAAAAATTATGATATATGGTTTAAGTTCATATAGGTTAGCATTACAAGCCACATCAAGTAGTTGAGAGTCAAGTTCTTATGACCGTATCCAAACACTTAATCAGTCTGAAATTTCGTTATTGGATTATCAATCCAGTTTTTTACAAGCTGTATGAGACGATTCATTGATTAGGATCAAAATTATTAACGACCTTAAACAGTCATGATATGTTTGTTTTCAATCAACTGCTGGTAACCTAAAATTACCTAGTTTTCATCAACTAGTTCAAAGTGTTTGATCGTATTGAAATACTACTGTCAGGATTCAAGCCCTCCAGACTTCAATACCATGAGATGAACAAGATTTAGCAGGTTGATCGATTTAGTTTGTTTTCTGTCTCAAAAATTTGATTTTTTTGATTGTTTTCAGTATGATGAGAGTATGAACTTTAATTTTTCTCGATTACTGCCTTTTGTGATAAAACTTTGAGTAAGTATATCGTTTTTTTGATTACTGATTATTGTGTGAAAAATAGTTGCATCAAGGGTGAAAAATTATGTATCAAATAATGATATTGATACATGAGCGTATAATGTAAGATTATGAGAAACTATTGGCGATGTAACATATCGATGAATTGTGACGTTTTCAGTCATGGTTTTTTTTGAAATGATGGGTATTAATATTTGATTTTTGATAGCCTGATTAACATTTGGAATATGATATGCTATCAAAGAAATATTAGGTAATATGTTTGCATGAATTATGATCTTAACTAATAAAAAATTTACTATTGGTGATATTGTTCAATTTGAGTGAGCGCTTAATTATTTTGGTAAAATTACTGAAATTACTATTCGTCATACGATTGTTCAGACATTTGATCATAGAAAAGTGATTGTCCCTAATATTATTTTGGTTCAAAATTTTGTAAAAACCTTTAGTACCGAAGATACTATAAAAACAAGTATTTCAATAGGACTAGGTTTTCAAAGCGATCCTGATGAGGTATGTCTATGAATCAAAGAGTATCTTGATTCCAAGGATTATATAGTTCAAAAACAAGCAACTAAAGTTCTGATAGAAAATATCTACCATTCTGGTTATACTATTACTATGTATTTTTATATGAAACCTGTATGAAAACAAGGCATCTTGATTGCTAGATCTGAGATACAAAAAGAACTATTGGAACTCTACGATAAACGTTGACGAGTTTATCCATGGGATCATATCCAATTATCTTCAGAATCTTGATCATTACCTATTCATTTACCATTACAATCATTATAATGAAAAAACTATTAACTTGAGCATGGGATAAGTTCATTGGATGAGTTCATCTTTTTGAACATACAAAAGAGTGAATAGAATCATGAGCCAAGTACACTATTGAAGAGAAGATTTTTCAAATAGGCACTTATCTCAGAGAGCATAAACTTAAGGGTATTTTATTTTGATCTGCCTTGTTAAACTATCATTTTGATACCAAAAAAAAAGTAAAAGACCTTGATATACTGGTTTTACAAGATTATAAAACATGATACAATGCTGGGATTTTTGGATCCATCGAGTGAGCTGACTGGTTTTTTATTGTAGATAGAATGTTACCTAATAGTTATGATAGGGAGTTTATTAATCTATGATTCAATGGATCTGCACATACGGTTTTTGAACTTGATCCGCAGTTACTTAAAAAATGTATTAATGATCTTCCTGTTTGACTGTATATACCTTGAAAGCAGGTTTTACATCATTTGTATAGTGTTTACAATAATGCAACATATCGTGATTCAAAATCTATTATTGCTCAACAAATGAGTGCTTTATTTGATGATTGATGACGTTGACCTTTAATGCCTACAATTGATAAATATATTATTGAAATGATTAAACCGTTTACAAATATAGATCATTATAGTCCTTCTGATATGAGTGATCATTGACGTTTGAATCAGGTTTCCATGACTGAGATCTTTGGAGATCAGGGGGTATGGGTTTCATTTGAAAAAAAGATTAAAACTCAGTTGGGGGAAGCTCTTGAATATAAAAAGAAAAACAAGAAGCAGTAGAGTAATTATTTTCTATATCATCTGGTTCGTTCCTCTCGACTCATTGATCATTTGCCTTCTGGTTTAATGACACAATGAGTAATAGATGAATTAAGTATATAATTAGAATCTGCTAGTGGTGCAGATTCTTTTGTTTTCCAATTATCTCTATTGATAATAAGTTGTTCAATAATAATTCTTTTGTTATCGTATGTAAACCATATTTTAGGTCGAAGGAAATATGCGTTATATTTTCTCAGTATGAGTCCAAGCGGCTCATTCAGAATATCGCAATATCCATCTTGTTTGTCTATTTTTCATGTTATGGTTGCTAGAGTATGATCTTGGGGATATAGTTGCATAGTTCATGTTGCATAATCAATCAGTGTTTTATTTAAAAAAGCAGGTCATTGGTGTTCAAACTTACTGATGAGATCTTTTGTGGTAGTAGTATAATCAAGATCTATAACTAATTGGTCTATACTATCTCATTCGTCAAGTCCAGCTGACATATGCATAATTGTAATTCATGTTTGTTTATCGCCATTGAGTAAACATGTTTGGATAGGACTTGCTCATCTATATTTTGGAAGCAGTGAGCCATGAATATTTATTGGTGCTATATGGGGTATATCAAGAATATAGCGTGGTATAATTTTACCATAAGCAATAACTACTATATAGTCTGGTTTGCATCATGTAAGCCGTTTTTGAAATTGAACTCATACTCAAGGATGTTGTTTGCTGTGTAGTTTAAATGTATAAGGTGTTTGACAAAAATTACTAAGTTGTTTGTCTTGTATATTCAACAGATTACGATGGTCTGATACATACTGTTTAATAATATTTGGTTTGATAGACATACCTCTTCATGAAGGTTGATCTGGTTGTGTTACTATACCTACCAGGTTAAATCTTTTATCGTTGATTAAATTTTTCAAAAATGATACCCCTATATGAGCAGAGGAAAAAAATACTATTCTCAATGGTTTTGTAGATTTTGTTTTAATCTTATAAAAATGGTTATTTTTTGCCTTTTGTGTTATTGGAGGCACTGGATCGTGTATAAGTTCATATCATGGAGTACATGAACTAATTCTATCCATAATAGGAATAATTGATCAAAAAAATCAATATTGTGTTATATGTTCTAACGCATATTGACTACAGTGTGGCCTATGTCTGCATATTTTACCCTTAAGCCAAAACCTAGGAAAACCTTTGTCTGGAGACAAGATAAGCTGATAGAGTTTTATAACTCATATCGATAGGTGTTTGAAGATAGTATCAATAAAAGATAGCATTTGTATAGTTATACCCTGAAATCGCTATTCGTTGTCTCCTACTCATAATGCGCCATGTTGGTCAGCTACAATGCAAGCATCAATAAGTGGTCCTATGTTTCACATCATAATAATAGGCAAATTGGACCATGATTGTTTGATACGATGATCAGTAATACGATCTTGTGGGTAGTTATATGTTTTAATTTTTTCTGATCTTTCTCATGTTCCTATTTGAGCTCATCTTGCTGCTTTTTCAGCATTTTGTATTTTTTCTTGTTCAATTTGATATAATCTTGATCTTAAAACTGACCATGCTTTGTCTTTATTTTGAAGTTGAGACTTGGAGTCTCAGATAGTGACTATAATTCAGGAAGGAATATGTCTAAGTCTGACTCATGTTTGATTTTTGTTGGCATTTTGTCACCCTGAAGAACTTGCTGCGTAGGTATCCATTTCAACATCATTTGGATTGATTTGAAAATCAACCTCTTCTGCTTCAGGCATAATTGCTACTGTTATTGTAGAGGTGTGTACTCTGCCTTGAGATTCGGTTGCTGGAACTCTTTGAACCCTATGTACGCCTGATTCATATTTCATCCTACTATATACTTTGTTTCAGCTTATTTTCATAATAATTAATTTAACTCATCAGATATCAGAAAGTTGTTGTTCAATAATATCGTATTTCCATCACATTTGATCAGCATAGAGGCAGTAACATTTGAATAATTCTGCTCCAAATAATCATGCTTCGTCTCATCATGCAGCTGGTCTAATCTCCACAAAAGAATCTTTTTCGTCATTGGGGTCTTTTGGTATCATTTCTTGTTTAAGTAATTCTTCCAAAGTATCAAGTTTTGATGCAGATTCTCCTAATTGTTGTTTTGCTAACTCAATCATATCTGGGTCAATATCATCATTCAAAATCTGCTTTGCTTCTTTATTTTCAAGATAAGCACTGAGATACTGTTTACTCAGGTCATATAACTTTTGGTCACGATTTAATGTTCTATTAATGATGGTTAATTCTTTAATATTAGATAAAATCTCTGGTTCATAGAGTTTACTTTGGAGAAGCTCGTACTCCTGAATGATACTAGTACATTTTTGATGAAGCATGTTGGTTAGGATAAACTATGGTTTAAATATAATGAGTCGGTTTTAAAAAGTAGATATGATATTATTATATATCAACTACATGAGATTAATAATGGTATCAATATAATGTGTTGGGTAAGAGATCGATTAAAGATGCTATGTGCCATTATTGATGCTATGATTCATGAGGTGATGTATAGAATTTTTAGTCATAGATTCATGCTTTTTATGCTTTTATATATACCAAATCAAATAAGACCAGTAAATAAAGCGTGAGCAATAGTATTTATTATAATTCTGGTAATACTGGTAATAATAATAGATTCATCTATATATCGTAGGTAGATTATATTTTCTACTAGCGCAAATCATATTCATGCCATAATAGCACTACCAATATGATCACTTGGAAGTCTATGATGGTATATTGATTCACTAGAGATAAGTTTTGTTCCTTCTTCAATACTTGCTTTACCAATAAGTGAACTAATAGCTCATCATCGTATAGTGAGCCATGATCAGAGAACAGCGAGAGATCCTTGTCATACTACTTGGAAAAAGCTCAGATGAGATTGCATAATCTGTCTCCAAAGCCATATTCGTACATATAGTGCACATCAATTACAACTTATGACAACGATCAGAGAAATAAGTAACGAAGAAGACATTGAAGATAATAATTATAGTAGAAGCTAATTAAAATGTGCTAATTCTGCTTTGATTTTTTGATTAAGTGGTTCCAATGCATTCATCTTCAAGAGAGCTTTATAGTATCATTGAATATTATCTGTTTCTTTATATAATTTTCAAAGTATTTCTATATATTCAAATTTATTTGGTCTCAGATCTACTGCTTTACTCATTGCTTCTATAGAATCATCAAGACGTTCCAAATTATAATATATTTCAGCAAGTAATTCATAATATTTTGGATTTTCAGGTTTTAGATCACGTGCTTTGATCAAAAGAAATTCAGCTGATTGTAAATCACCAAGCTCCATATTGATAATACTTAATTTATACAATAGTTTATCGTCATGTTCATTTTTTATATGAAGTTTTTTGTATAGCGTTTGTGCTTTTTTGAAATCACCTTGTTCTATGTATCGATCTCATAACATGCTATTGAGTAGTATGTCATCAGGAAAATCCATGGTTGCTTCAATAAGTTTTTTCTCATATTCTATCAGTAGGTTTTTTGCTTTGAGGTTATCGATCTGTGATGTAAGATGTTCGTAGTGAGCAGATTGTTTATTAACTTGTTCTATATTTGTTTTAATTTTGTAAATACCTGGATCGTAAGCATTATCATCTTTATTTACTTCAATCATGCTTTGTGTCAATGTATCATTTCATGTTTGTTTATCTTGATCTTGAGTTTCAATATCGATATGTTGTAACAACTTCTCAGTCACATCAACTGCATGTAATGATGATTTATCCGTATCTCACTCTTCATTATGTTGTGTTTCTGTATGCAAAGTTCATGCATCTATAGTATGTATTGTAGATTGTATATGCGATGTGGTGTGGGTTAAAAATACTGATAGTATTTTTTTTATACCATATATTATCAGTATAGATCAGGAAAGTATCCATAGTATTACTTCTCGCGGTAGTAGTGTTATCATAAATTCTCTCATAGGATTGTTAATAGGTCATAAATTAATAGATATGTACATTATTACATGATTTGATAGTTATTTTATACAAAAAGTCAATCCATTACTGATGGATTATTAGATTGTTTATCTATGTTTTTTTTTATATCTTTTCACAAAGCGATAAGATCTCATTCATTAAATTGATATTGTTCTCCATCAATATAAAACTCTCAGAATTTATAAAGATAGAGGAGTACTCACAAAGTCATTTTAACATCTCACTTACAGTATTCTTTTACTTTTTTAAGTGATTCATTGTTGCCATTATTAAGCCAGTCTTTGAGAAGTTCAGATCATTGCATGCCTCATCATTCAAGTGTTTTTTGAAGTCATACTAATGCTGTTGCAATTTTATTAAGTCACATTCTCTTTCAGGTGGTATTTCGCAAGTAATAAAAGAGATCGATTGACTTATTATTGAGAATTGCTATTTCTTCTTCACCATATCAGGCGCTATAGCATACAATCAGATTATCAAATCATATAGTATTAAATCACACAATATATCACTCATAACTAAGAAGATAGTCGGCAAATTTCTTGATTGATTCTTTATCTATATATTTAAATCAGCTATCTAATGATTGTTGGGCATCTGATGATTCAATCATATATCCTAGTTGAAAATCTACACCTTTGAGATTTGGCGTAAGGACGGACAATGTTTCTACATCATAGGTAATAAAATGTTTTGCTCAAATAGTTCTCATTTCTCAGTTTTGATACTCGTCAAAAACAATATCAAGTATAGAATCTCATGCTTTATGATCTTTGGTTGATTTTAGTTTATTGTGAAATTTATTGAGTAGTTCATGATCAATAATGATTTCAATTTTTTCTTTTTCATCAATACACATATAGCGATATTCTGAAGGAGATCATGGCGTTGTAGATCTAGAAAACCTCATAAGCGGTTCGGTTCCATTTCGAAATTGGACCTGGTCTCATAGTGTAAATTGTGTTTTAAGGAAATCTTTGATAGTAAGACAGTTTTCTCGTTTCATTACTCATTTGAGATTACTCCAAAATCCTCATCAAAATTGTTCTAGCTGATCTCGTGAATAACGTTTATACATTGTTCTAACTGTGAGTTAATTATCGGTAATATTGCATTGATCCATTTTTTGATCTATTTTTTTGGTCACCGCTGCAGTATCATTCTTTGCTTGTTCAGTAGTTTTTATGATATCATTAAGTTGTTCTTGACTATCGCTATTGATTGCTTCTTGGATTTTAGTTTTGATAATGTGAGCATTGATCGTTGTTGCTGATTGTTGAGTATTAGCTATTATATTGATATGTTGTGGGATATAGTTATGGATGCATTCATTGGTTTTTTGATCAAGTATGGCGCTCGTATATCCTTGTTTACCTTGAACAATAAGTGGATTAAACATCATTCCTCTAATGATATCACATAATGCTTGATATTTAGTATACAATCATGTAGAACCAGTATAATATCATGCTTGAGCCAAAATAATAGAGTACGTGCCTGTTGCTTGTCGTAGTTTATGATAACGTTCTTGATATGTTGCTGGAAGTTCAGTAATCGAATCCTTTGCTGATCATTCTGTAATTTCTTCTCGCATAGCCCTCAGTTCCAATCATGCAGGATCACTTTTTAATCATAATGATTCTGCTGTTCAGGCCAACTTTTTAAATCCAATCCACAAAAGATGATCATACATATACTGAGAAGATGGCACTTGATTGTCTGATTTATTTGGTGGACAGTTTGTTTGCATATTGGCATATGCACTTTCAATATCTTCTTTAGTGAAAAATCCAAGATTTGTGGGTATAGTCTTGGTGAGAAGCAGATTACAGTCATTACGATACTCCTGACTGTAGCCAAATTGTGACCATCATAACAAACTTATGATAATCAGAAGAACAGAAATGATGCTGATGGTAAATGATCGTTTCATAATCTATCTATTATAATCAATTGAAATACGTATTAATATGGCTTGTAAGCTCATAATAATCCGTGATAGGCACAATGGACTGTTTGAACTCTTTGTTGCCTTTCAAGCCATGAACATACCAAAAAAGGTGTTTTCTGAACTCAATAATACTATGCAGTTTGGCTCATCAATCTTGTATATTATCGATATGATAAGTCAGATTATCAATAATATCATCAAGTTGATTCTTTGATGGTTGCGTTAAACGATTGGTGAGTTTATTAAATACTCAAGGAGTATAATCAAAGTATATCTCATTTGCAAGCATAAGATGTAGATGACTGTAGATAGTGTCAAGTAGTTCTCTGTGTGTAGGAAGATAGTTAGTCAGTGCCCAGGGTGAGCACATTGCTGATTGACCAAGCATGATCCCATCGATTCATCAATCTTGTATATGTATTAATCAACTTGTTGCATCATCAATACCTCAGTTACCAAGTATAACAACGTCTCATAAATTACGTCTGATAAGTTCTTGTTTGACACGATAGATAAAAGATCGATCTACGTCTCATGAGTGCGATTGTTTGTAGGTACGACCATGAATGGTGATCATACGACAATGATATGCTGACTCGATAATAAAATCAAACTGTTCATTTTTATCCTCATTGGTAAGTCAGGCACGAGTTTTGATACTAAACGGTTTATGGATTGATTGACTAATCTGTTTGATAATCTCCATTGTCTTGGGACGACAACGAAGCATACCAGAACCTGCCTCACAAGACATAATTCTAGGGCTAGGGCATCCGATATTGAGCTCTACACCAATAAATGATTCTTGATAATCAGAATCTACTTTTTGAGCAGTTTCTAATAATGTATCATGATTTCATCAATAAATCTGAGCGATGGTTTGCTCTGATCATTGTGTAGTAAGTAAATGTCTTGATACGTTACTTGGATTACGAATAAATCCATCTGCTGTCATAAATTCGGTAAATCTCAAGAGTTGAAAGTTGTTGTTTAATGAATTTTGATTATTGTCCCAAATCTGCTTACAGAGCATTCTATAAGCGTTGTTTGTTATACCATCCATGGGAGCAAGAGCGATGTAGTTCATAGAGTGTTTTTTTTGAGAAGAATACTGTATGTTTTTATTTATTCTTTAAATACTTTTATTCTCTTGATACTTTTTGCACGAGCCCAAAAAGTATCCAAAAAGGCCCATCAAAAACAGTATTCGTCTATCCAAACTACCATGTATATCCTCGACACATCTCCTCCCCGTATTTCATACAGGGTCCCAGTCGATGTGTATACGTATTTCTTATAGTCATGTCTTATCCTCCGATCGCCATACCGTGTTTTTGATTTTTATATTGATTTATTGTTTATTTTTCTCTTACTCTTACTCAAATATATCGTTGATTATTTTTTGCTTAACGCGCCTTATAGTCGGTGTTTTATTACTGATTGGTAGAGATTCGTTACTTGTATTTAGTGTTTTAGGTTCATCTTCGCGTTCATACAAGGTATCATTATCGATTTCTTCGATAACAGGTTGTGTACTTTTCGCTGAGACATAACCACGCGCTTTTGCTACTGCTCGTTTGATTTTGGGTATCAGCTTATAGAGATGTTCTCCAGGACACGAGGTATCTCCTACATCACGATGTCAAATCATACTATCATAGGTACTATTACGAATATAGGGAGATTTGATAGTTGTATCAAACTCATGAAAAATAACATCCTTCATAGGATTGATTTTGTATTTTGCTGATAAGGCGACCAAAAGATGAAACAATGATTGTATTTGTTCTTTGGTTGGTTGTTCACTATCAAAGTTCCCCATAAGTGCTATACCTATAGAGTCTGTATTATTCCAGCTAGCATGAGCACCCACTGCATCAGGTCATCATGCTCTGCCTTCATAGATTGTGCCCAATGGTCAGATGATATAGTTGTATCAGATATCTCACCGATCTCTCGTAAATGTATGGAAGTGATAGATGTCTTTCATAGTTTCTATTTCTCAACTCATTGTATTAATAGCATGTATTGATCAGGCAGTATGATGTATGATGAGCTTTTGTTTTGTTTTTTTGATGCTAATGGGTCGTTTGAGTCGTCATCACCCTTTGTTGTTTTTAGTCCATATCGTATCAATAGTAAACTCTTTTTTGAACCATTTTACGATGGTGCTTTCTGCAATAGATCGTTTTTTTTTGTAATCACTCATAGGGTTGTAGGTTGTCGTATCCGATGTATCAGATGATGCTTTTGCATTTCTCCATGACTCATCTGCTCACCATTCAGAACGTTTTACAATAGGAAGATTATCCAACAAGACAGATGATGCATAGCTATTATAAGATAATCAGAAAAACATCCATCCTCCTACAAGGACAAAGCAAACGATCTTTATAAAAAGATTTTGATAAGATGTTAATGTTGTTGTATGATATTTCATGCTATACTAATAATTATTAGAGGAGTGGTTTCAATAGTTTTGGTTTTGATAACTCATTGTAAATCAAAGTAGATATTATGTCAATACTGATGATGATAGTTTGAAAAATGTAAAACAGTCGTGTGATGAGTTTGTTTCATTATAAATGTTTCTCTTGCAATTTGAACTTTTCTGAGTATCATGGTGAGTGACTGATTGAGACAGGTCACTCCACATAGGAATCCTTTTGATCGGTATCTTGCCTTGTTTTTCTAGGCGTCGAATACACTTGTGTACACTAGTACCAGGGTATTCAATCTATCATGGGAAGGGGAATTTCATTATTGTATTTCTCTCATGTTCTTTGTACGCTATACGTTGTATAATGTTATATAAGGATATAAGAGAAGTACACTGTGCTTCATCCTCTTCCCATGAGTTCTCTTTATGAGAGTCATGGCGAGTTGTTTCCAACTTGCTTTTTCTTTTTTTCAATATCTCTATCATACTCCCTTTGTTTTTCATACTTTACTTTTCATATTTTACTTTTCATACTTTTCTCTTGATACTTTTTGCACGAGCCCAAAAAGTATCCAAAAAGGCCCATCAAAAACAGTATTCGTCTATCCAAACTACCATGTATATCCTCGACACATCTCCTCCCTGTATTTCATACAGGGTCCCAGTCGATGTGTATATGTATTTCTTATAGTTATGTCTTATCCGTCTTATCCTCCGATCGCCATACCGTGTTTTTGATTTTTATGATTTTTCTTATTTGTCAGACATGTCTGTCAAATCACATTGTATATAATTGAATGATAGTATATAATACAAATAATGAAAATCAGAACTCTTTGTCAATCAAAATACACATGAATCAAGGATCAAACCTTGATTTTTTTCTTGTTTACTGATAACTAATAGTTATAGGGGTATAATTCTCTTATTCAGATTATATGTATTTAGCAATTTGCTATCACAAACAACCTGTTTTATTGTATTCTATCGTATCCTTTATTATTTGTATTGTATTTTAGTTTTTCTTACTCTTTTCTAATGTTTACTCGTTGGATCAAACAATCTCTATTTGTACTTATTGCTTGTTTTCTGGTCATTGAACATCTCTTGAGTCCTGTCGTATTGACGATACTGCCGTTGGTCGGAGAACCCCTTGCGCAGTTCTCTTCGAGTATATGAATAGACCTAGGAAAGAGGTGAGATATGGTTGCGTTTGCGACTTACACTATACCTGATAGTCAGAAAACACCAGGTACGAGTTATAAGTGAAGAGATGTAGGGTGAACTGATTATAAATTTTCTTCTGAAGTGGTGACTGGTAAAAATTGAGAAACAGTGAATTATGTAGTAGTATACAATCCTAGTGAATCTGAAATCAAATCACGAAATCCAACTGATGGTTATAAGGTTATTGATTCATGGACTAATGGTCTTTGCAATTTAAAAGTCTTACCATGACAATTCGTAACTAATTCTCAGATATTGTCTACTAGTTGTGATGAGTGAAGTGACGAGATACAATTTGATCCTCTTTTTACAGCAAATTCTATGAGAGGAAATTTATCAGATTCCAATAATAATAATGGTTTTATATGAACTCCATTAAAAATAGCAAATGGTTCAGCTAGTGCTGATGATAAGATCTATGCTTATTCTGCATGATGAACAACAGTAAAAATATTATATGTAGCATGAGATAAATCTGAAACGTTTACAGTAGATCTGATGAACCCTACAATAGCCTGAACTATTCCAAACTGAGTACCTTTGCCAGCATGATGAAATCATATAGCATCTCATTATAGTTACTCCACAACACCAGCAATACCTACAAAATGTAATGAAATATCCACAAATATAACCTCTAATTTTACTTTTTCTCCATCTGTTGATCCGGAAGATATATGTAATATTGGTGATATAGAACGAAGTGATGGGGGAAGTGAATATGTTTATGTTAATTTATCTAATGATCCTAATGGTAGTAATAGTAATGATCGTACTTGGATGTGTATTGATGGAGTATGTACTCCGACAATTTTAACGGAACCTTTTATGATGAAAAATGGTTCTACTCCGGTAGCGGTCGCTTGACATGATTATTATGATGCATTTGGTCATACTATTAATAAACAAGGAAGTTCTGCCTATTCGAATATAAATACTATTCGATGAAATCCTACTACTGTATGATTGTGAAATAGTATAAATAAGTATGAAATCATACTACGAGCGAATAATGATTGATTATATCTTTATCCTGCTGAAGCTACGTGAAGTTTGAAATGAAAGTGTTCATATAAATGAACCCTCCATTCAGATGTAGTTTTATGATGATTTGGAGATATATCACCTAATACACTTATTGGATCTGATTATAATTATTATAATAATGATGATTGTTCTGGTACCCCAAAATGAGGCTGAAAAATAGTGGTATGATATAATCCAACACCAATTATGCAATGAGATTATTGTATTGAGGTAATCACCACCCAGTGTGATTGATCATTTACACTCTACCAACCTCTTAAGCATGTTTATGCAGAGCTTGAATGAACTATAGAATCTGCAAATACTTTCAAAGAGTGTCTTATAAACAATACAGTTCTTGGCTCTCCTGCTTCTACTAATATCGATTCTCCTGAATGTATTATGGGAGCTCTTAAGGTTGCCAAAGCAGTTTCATGATGAGTATTGACAGGATTTGCAAAGGGTAGTGGTGTCAACTTTGTAATATCAATTACTAATGATGGCAAAAATGAAGCTAAACAAATTGATATAATGGATATTCTGACTGACACCAATGTTATTAAACGAGATATTACAAAATCTGTTTTAGTATCATGAACTAATTGCCCAGCTCTAACCAATGTTACTACTACGGAAAAAGATGCAAAGCCTACTTTAGCTGCTGGTCTCAAACCAGGTAAAACGTGTGATCTAGTAGTGACCGCTCTTTTTTCATGATATTGATGTTATACCAATAAAGCAACTGCTAAACAAGATGGTATGACGAGTGAAGTACCAAGTAATGAAATAACTGTATGTACTACATGAATGAAGCTAGAACTTATGAAAGAGTTAGTTTGATCTGTAACAACTTGATGAGACGCAACATTCAGACTAACTATTAAAAATACCTGATTGGGTAGCTTTCCTAAAGATTGAACTATAAAGATAGAAGACTTATTTACAAGTTGATTAGAGTTTAAATCTATTGCAAGTAATGCAGATGGCTGTGTATTTGAATGATCTACTCCTTCGGCTTGAACGAAAACCCCATTATTATTTTCTCTTAAAACAACAAAAGAAATAAAAGAAAAAGAATCATGTACTTTGAATGCGGTATTTAAGTTTTCTTCAACCTGAACCGAAACAAATACATGATGTATTACTTCTACTACACCAAATTTTGGTAATCAAAAATCCTGTTCATCAGCGTCAGTAAGTGGTTCTCAGTTATCGGGCTCATGTACTGTTTCAGGTACGGTAACGAGTGGGACACTTAATGCTACGTGTACAGTTACTCCATGAGGTTCAGTAAGTACCATTGGGATTACTGCATTGGGTCAGGCTCAGAGTGGTACAACAAGTCCTTTTGCTGCAACCTTTACCATATCTACTGGATCAAGCTGACAAAAAAATATTTCTCTTGGATGTATGTTTACTCTGTCCAATGGATTCACTGGGACGTGTGCAGGAGTTACTACAGAAATAGAGAACAAAAACACTTCTAATACACCTACTACTCCTCCATGAGATAAGCCTTCTCCAAAAGGTGATTCTCCTTCCAATCAAGGTGGTTCCAAATGATGATGAGGTCAGTGTAAAGGATGAGAGTGTAAGAAAAAAGAGTGTCAGGCTTCCAATTTTGGTCCATGAGCTACTGTTCCTTTTTCAGCTGGTATTGTAAACAATGACCCTAATGTGGCTATGGAATGAGTTCAGTTCCGAGATGAGCTACCTGCTGGTATGGCTATGTATGAGTGGACTGCTACGATTGATGGACAAGTTGTTAAACAAGGTAATAAGAACTGAGCAAGAGGTAGAGTAGAGCTTACACCAGATCTTGTATGAGTTACAATACCACCGCTCAAGACTCTGAATATCAATTATGTTACCAAAATAGATCAAACATCTAATTTTGGATCATATATCAATCCTGGAGCAAATCTTTTTGAATGTGATGATAATGGTAATAAGGTTCCAACATCATGAAATAGTAGCCCAAATCCCAATGGTAATAGTGACGCTGGCCAGCCACAAAATAAGTGTGGATGATGAGCATCCAATGCTCCTGCTAGTTCCAATAACTTTCAACCACAATCGTTTAAATTACCAGGAGCTGGTACTGGAGCTTGATCATGAACTGTAGCTACATGATGAAATGATTTGAGATGTGAACCAAAGCTCTATGATATAGCGGTTACCAAAAAAGTACTTAGTGAGAAAATTGAAGTAGGTAAGTCACTCAAATTCGAAGTTACTATCAAAAATGAATGATTGAGAACGGTTAGTGGGCTGGTGATACAAGATATGTTTAGTGGAGTAGTTATCAAACCTCCTTTTGTGGTTACATCTTCATCCAATAGTTGATCAGTTACTACAAACTCTACTTCATTATGAATACCTCAATGATACTATAGTACTGCCAATACAGGTATGTTCAACCTCATGTCATGATGAACATTGAGTGGATGACAAAGTGTAACTATTATTATTGATACGATACTATCAGGTACCAAATTTGAAAATAAAATCCAAGCATGTAATTATAAAGATATTTTGGATCCAGACTCTGATTCATGTAATGGTTTTGATAAGTGAGAAGATGATAATGCAATGATATCATGATGAGTAGATACTTCTTCATTATGAGATAAACTTTGGTTTGATACTAATGGTGATGGTCTACAATCAACATGAGAAAAAGGTATTGCTGATAGTATTGTTCAACTTGTGCAATGTGGTACTGATGTTGTTGTTATGACAGGAAAGACCTCATCTGATGGTATATATGGTTTTTCTGCTATTGCTCCTTGAAAGTATGCAGTGAGATTTGATGTGAGTTCTCTCAAGTGATTTGTTTTATCTCCAAAAAATGTCTGAACTGATGATTTAGTTGATAGCGATAGCGACAAGATTGATGGTAAGTATGCTGTCACTGAATGTATTACGCTTACTGGTGGTCAGAATTATTTATGACATGATTTGTGACTTACTCTTGATTACAAAAATATGACTGGTGTAAGTTTCTTGAGTATTACCAAAAAACTTGTCTCTTCGGGTATGATCATCTGATGAGAGTTACTCTTTGAAGTAACTGTTATCAATGAATGAATTATGTGATCTACTGGTATTCAAGTCAAAGACAAATTTATTGGTTTGACAGGACTCAAAATAGGAACATGAAAAGATAATCTGAAAGCATTTACTGCTGCTACCAATGATGTGATTATATGGTCTGGTATTACTTTATGAGGTAAACCATGAGGTTTAGGGGCTACTCCTTGTACTGGAGCATGATGTCCTACTACATACGGACCTACGTGAAGTAATCAGTTTATATTTTATGTTTCTGCTACTCTTACAAGCGGTTCATTTTCAAATTATGTTCAGCTCTGTAATTATGATACCAACAAAGAAGGTGTTAGACCTCCGACTCCCAAAAATATCCCTTGTGACAATAGTGTCAATCAGCCAGATGATGATTTGGTAAGCGGATCGGTATTGAGTATTATGTTTGGTGACTTTGTATGGAACGATACTGATAAAAACTGAATACAAAATACAGGAGAACAATGAGTATGAGGTATAGACTTGGAACTCTATGCTTGTAATAATACTTGAACACTGATCAAAAAAACAAAATCAGCATGAGATGGGTCATATAAATTTGATAATCTGACTCCATGATCGTATATCGTCAAAGCGTTGCTTATAGCACCAAATGACAAGTATGCTTTTACTCAATGAAATCAATGATCCGATAGAGCAAAAGATAGCAACATCAAAACACTAAGTTCATCTACTATTGCTTGGACTGATTGTATCAATCTTTCTATGTGATCCAATGATACGAGTATTGATATTGGTTTGATCCACCAAGCAACCGATCTTCAGGTTACCAAGACAACAATGACTCCGTATGTTACTTCATGAGATATTGTAATCTTTATGGTCGAACTTAAAAATATTGGTCAGGGTGTAGTAAAACAATATACCTTGGTAGACAAGCTTCCTGTGGGATTGACTTTTGATGGACTTAATACTATGGATAAAATTACCTTATCACATTGGATGAGTTGATCAACTACATGAGATAGTAAACAACTATCAACAATTTGTGGTTATCCTGCAAATGGTTGGTCTATTACCTCTAACAGTATTACAGGATATGTTCCTAGTAGTAGTATTGGAAGTAATATTTGAACCAATCAATCGTGTATATATAGAATCAAAGCAAAAGTTATTTCAAATACCGTTGGTCAAGGAGCTAATATTGTGTGAGTTTCTCAAGTAAATGAAGAATCAAATATTAGTAATAATACTTGATCGGCAATGGTAAATGCCCAACCAGCATGTGACTTAATTACTGTTAATCCATGATATGGAGATGCTCCTTTTGAACTCATGTACTCAGTCAATGCAACAGCTGGTACGGTACGTTTATTGGATGCAAGTCAGAATATCATTAGTTCGTCATTGGCTCTTTCAGGTAAACAATCAATAGCAAATCCATGATATTATTACTTGGAGTACATTGGTGGTGCTTACAATGGAAGTGGAGTAAAATGTCTTAGACCAGTTGTGGTCAAAGAACTTACTGAATGTACAGCGATTACCGCAACACCAACATCTGATACTCAGTATAATGTAACATGTGCTGGTAATTATGCTTCTTCATACAAGATTGACTTATACAAATGAACTTGAACCAATAAACAACTTGTGACCTCTGTCAATGGAAGTAACTGAATAGTAACCTTGTCTGATCCTATGAGTTATACCGTACAATGTGTTGTTAATGGATCTATATCATATAGTTTAGATAAGCTGAATGCATACAACAATCCTACTACCGATAAGTTTCAGTGTCCTTATAAAACAAGATCTAATGGTACAATGTGTGCAGTTGATACACTCGTAGCTCCACTCAAGACAACAAGTTTTGATATCAATACACTTGCTCAACTTCCAGACCCAATTGAATATTGTACACCTACTGAAGTAAGTTCAGCAATCTGTGTACCATGAGCAGTCTCAGCTATCATGGTTAAAAATCCAAATTCATGTCAAAAAGAGCTTGTTTTGGCTCAACCAGATTTGTTGGTTACTAAATCAGCTGACAAAGGTTCGTACTGAGAGTGAGAAAGTATTACCTGGACGATTAATGTGAAAAATATTTGAGGATGAACTGCAAAAGGTATTTCTATCACCGATACGATGATTAATGCATTGAGAATTGACTCATATACTGATATCGTACCATGAACCGTAACTACCCAATGATCTGATAATAAGATTTCATGGAATCTTTCTGATAAGGTTCTTGCTCCAAATCAAGAGTTCTCATTTAAGATCGTAACTAAGTTACTTAATGCAAATCTTGATCAAGTAAAAAATACCGTTGTGGTATGAGTGCTCAATGGAAATGAGATAACAACTTCCAATAATACTTCTGAATTTATTATCTCCAAACATGGTAACTCTACCATCGGAGACCTCGTATGGAACGATACTAATAAAAATGGAGTTCAAGATCCAGTAGAACTATGAATACCAAACCTCCAAGTACAACTTATCGGATGTAATAGTGTTACTCCTTTGTATACTACCTTTACGAATACTCAAGGGGCTTACTCATTTAATCAAATCTGAGCATGATCATATAGGATTATGGTTCAACTTGCTGACAAATATAGGGTTTCTCCTAGAAATATTTGATCTTCAACTACTGATAGTAATGTTGATCAACTCACTAATATGTCTGAGTGCTTTACCTTGTCAAATGGTCAAGTTAGATCTGATATTGATGCATGATTATTTATTGATCCAACTATACCACCACAAAATGTGAATTGTGGTAATAATCAAATTCAACCTGAATATGGTGAGCAATGTGATGGTAATGCTGTTTCATCAGATGCTACATGTCAGAACTGTCAGATTATCAAAAAAAATATCGCTATATGCTGAAATGGAACATTGGAGGTAGGAGAAGATTGTGAAAAAAATACCACTGTTGTTCCTAATGGTAAAACTTGTTATGAGTGTAAATGGACTGAAAATAGTGTGTGTGGCGATGGCAAAGTTAGTTGATGGGAGGAATGTGATACTATGCCTATTACTAAAGACTGATTCCAATGTATTGGATGTATTTATGTGCCAAATGGTTTAGCGGTATGTGGTAATGGCAAGCAAGAAGTATGAGAGGCATGTGATCTTGGTTCTGCAAATGGTAGCAACTCAACAATTCCTAGTGGAGTCTATGCTGGCAAAAAATGTACCATATGATGTAATGTTATCAATACCAATGGGTGAGTAGTTATGACTTATGAACCACCAAGTTGTTTGGATATCGATCCACCAAGTGTGATGCAAGGTGAATACTTTCCTTTCCGATGGAATATAGATACCTCAAGCCTTGTTACCTCTTGTTCAAAAGATGGTCAGATTATAGCTGATTCATTAAGCTGTGTGTTTGATTTATACAATGGTAAGTGATGAACAACAAAAGCTATTAAATCAATGACTCTGCCATGTCGTTCTACTCAAGATTTTGCAGGGACTCTTATGAGTGAGTTCAATAAATTTGCAAACTGATCATATGGTAGATCTCAGCTTATGTTGGATTCATGATTATTGTGAGGAGTTTATGGAGAATATAAAATCAGACTCAAGAAAATTGATTATCAAGTATGTAATGGTTCATGAACTGCCAATGGAAGTATAGCGCCATTTAATACTTTTAATGATAGTTATGATGAAACAATTTGTGAGTATAATTTCACTGTTTCTAGACCATATCTTATGCAAGTTTGATGATTACTTTCAACCAATGTTTCCGATAGTCTTTTCAATTTCTATGGATTCTCAAGTAATGAATGATCAAATAATATTCTTGCAAAATATGGAGTAAGACTCGAATCAGTCACATTGGATCAATATGCTTGATCAACTAATATGAACTATCTTGTTGATACTTTTGTTGAAAAATATAATAAACTTGCTGTACAAGACTTGGCTCGTGGTAATAATGCTTATAAGGTCCCTGGTAAAGATATCTATGTATTCCGTGGAAGTCTTACTTATAATCCTTCTGCTTTCTCAAATACCCCTAAAACAATTATTGTAGAACAAGGAGATCTAAAGATAGACTGAAATATCAGATGAAATACACTCTTTGTTGTACCAAATGGTAATATTATTGTTTCTACCCCTGATTGTAATACAACACAAACTATTGAGTGAATCTTGGTAACAAAGAAAAACATTGTATCGGATAGACCGTATGTAAATAATAATCTATCAAGTAATCGATGTAATTATGGTAACTTAGAAATTAGATGATTATTAGTTGCACATTGATTGAACGAATTTATTAACGCCAGAAGATCTGTCTTAGATGGATGGTTTATTAATGGTAATAAAAAAGACGCAGTACTTCGTGGAGCATCAGTATTAATTACTTCCAACGATCAACTCTTTACAGTAGGCATACCTTGACTTGATGAATTTAGTAAAGAATTCACAACCTTAAAAAGATAATGTTCTATTATTCATTCCTTACTTTTATATATGATACTAACTAGATTTCTTTTCTTATCTATATTCCTTATAGCGTGTTCCTGAGTGATTGCTTGATGTGGTAATCAGTCATGATCAAGTGAGTGAACTTGAGAGCGTGTGTCATTCGTGGTGCATGTTTCTCCTGTTGCACAATTTAGTGCTCAATGATGATTTTCAAAAGCTTGAGTGGTAGAATCAGCAGAACAAGTCACTGTAAGTGCTCAGATAGCATGAAGAGTATCGGCCATTGATGGTCGTATTGGTAAACGTGTTGCTATTGGTCAGCCCATTATTAATCTTATTGATACTAATGGAACAATTACATTTGCTTATCAAAAAGCAGTGGTTTGATTGGAGTGAGCGCAAGATGCATACAATCAACAAAAACTTAATTTGGAAAAGGTATTATTTGATGCTCAGATAGGACTTGAAAGGGGTAGAATATCATCTGATACTACTAAACAGGATATTATCAAACAGCAACAAAAATTAGAAAAAGATTTGATCGATAGTGACCCATATCGTACGGGGAGTACACTTAATCTTCAGTTGCAAAAATTAGAGTTGGATCTATGAAAAGCAGAATTTGATTATCAAGCAAAACTTGCTGCAGATAATCAGACTATCCAAAATTTTGCTCATACAGTAAAACTTATTGAAACTGATCTACGTAATTTATTTGAAGATATTATTAGTGCAAGTGATGATTTACTCGGAGTAAGTCAGGCGAAACTATCAAATAATGATGCTATTGAACCAATTTTAGGTAATAAGGACTTTTACGCAAAACAGTCTGCCCAAGAACAGCTTTTGAAAACAATGAGTAATTATTCGGAATTCAAAAAAAACCTTCAAGAAGTAACAACATGAACTATGTCTACCTTATTATTCTTGTATAATCGTGGTATAAGTGATATGAATCTACTTTTATCAAGTATTAATACTCTTTTGATTCAAACTGAACCATGATGAGCATTTAGTGAACTGATGTATACTACCACTAAAGGTCAGTTTGATATTTATAAAACTAAGGCTTCTTGATTGGGTTCGTCGATTACTAATCAGCTTAATGCTATTACTACTTTTTTTGCAACCTATCAAGATACTCAAGCATCATTAGCTAAATCAATTGATAGTCTGAAACAACAGATTATACTTAGTAAAAAATGAATTAGTGATACGCAATTTAATACTCAGCTCGGGGCAGAAAGGCAATCATTGAATTTAAATCTTGCGTCTCAAAATCAAGAGTTAACAGATAAACAGAATGATTATACTTCATTATTTGTTACCAAAAACAATGAATTGGCACTTGATGCCCTAAAAAATACTCTTGATAGTGCATCTATTTTATATCAAGAAGCATCTACTAATAAATCAAAGTTTTTTTTGACTGCTCCTATACCATGAGTTATTACTGATATCTTGGTTGATAGGTGACAAGAAGTAACTCCATGAGTTCCGCTTTTTACTATAGTTAATACTAACCTTAAACAAGTAATCATTGATATTACAGCATGAGAAAAAGAACTTATTGTTCCATGACAAGAAGTAGATATTAAACAAGGGTGAGTTATATGAAAAGGCATTATTCAATCAGTTTCTGATGTTGCTAATCGCACATTTGGTTACCAAGTAATTGTTGTTATTACGAACGGTAATTTTGATATTGGCTCAAGAGCGGATATAGTATTTGCTGGAACGGTGTGAGAAAATATTATTGTTCCACTCAACACTGTTCGTATGGTGGACAATAATAGATGAGTTGTTCAGCTTCGAAAACAATGAACTATTCAGTCACAAACAATATGACTTGGAGCTATGGCAGGAGAGTATGTCATTGTTTCTGAATGACTCAATATCGATGATATGCTGATTACCTCAGATATCTCAAATTATGATCCACTTACTATGGAGATCAAAGTAAAGTAAAAAAAACTTGAGAACCACCTATTCAAGTCTTCAGACGTAGTACAACTCTTATGGAGATTATGGAGGCAATTATTCAAATTTCTTTCTCCTATCCTATTTTTTGAGTTCTTTAACCCAATGAAATGGGATAATGAGATTAACTCTCAAAGATGGTTTAGATCCTTGAGAGAATGAAAACATTGGCGTGAGCCATTGTTTACCACCATTGATGGCAATATCTGGCCCTATACCATAAAATAGGGTATTATTATCATAGTTGAGTCCTATGATAGCAGCAATCCCAATTGGTTGTTTGCCAAATGATCCACCTTTGTTAAAATAATAGCCACCAAATCCTATGATGGATTCCGTAGTTGGGGGCCCCACATAAGTTGTGTCACCACTCGTTTTTGAACCAAGCATGTAACAACAGCCATAACAGTACTACTAAATTGAGGTTTAGGAGCATCATCAAATGTTACCGCTGGGTTTAAAGTTGGTCCAAATGTGATTAACGTCTGTCCGTTTGATTTAGTACTCAAACAGAAAAGTACGATAGAGACAGCTATCACTGTTAGAATTCTAATTTTCATATGAAAGCGGTTTTTTTGTGTTGCCGCACTCAAGTATACTCAAGAGAGAGTATTGTCAAGTATTTGAGTTTTTGGTATTATAAAAAATGAAAATCAATCGATTCCATTTTTTATTTTCATTTTTTGTTTTGTATTTTTTATTTCTTCTTTCCTTTTTTACCTCATTGTTTTATATCCTCTTTGGGTTCACCTTCGGATTCAAATTTAGCCCTAAATTCTTTGATATCATCAACATTCTCAATTTTATCAAGGTATTCTTCAAGGGTCCAAGTCGTATCAAGTCATGGTCGCTCTAAATCAAGTTGTTTGAGTTCTTCATAGAGAATTTTGGTAACCACATAATTTTTTTGTCGATTATGGTCTGCTGGTACGAAATGCCATTTTGGATCGTCGCATGTATTCAGAATATCTTGATATACGTCTAAATATTTATCTCTCATTTCTAGAGTTTCTCGATCGTTATCATTGTGTTTTCGATACTTTTCTGGATTTTGAAGCCTTTCTTCCATACGTTCTTTTTGAACTTTTTCTGATACAGAAAAATAACATTTGACTAAAATAATACCATTATCTCTCATATAACGTTCAAACCAATTGATATGATCATATCTCTTTTTGATAGTTTCTTTATCATGTGTTTTGAGTACGGTTGGTACAAGAATATCTTCATAATATGACCTATTGAATACTTGTATAAAACCTTTTTGAGGAAGTTTATAATGAATTCTCCATAGGTAGTCATGATCTTTTTCAAATGACGTTGGTGCTTTCCAAGACATAAAATCTATATTGAGTGGATTAAGTCCTCCAAAGACTTTTTTACATACGCCATCTTTTCAACTTGCATCCAGTCATTGTAAAACAACTAACATAGCATATTTTTTTTGGGCATTAAAGATAGCCTGAAGTCTATTGAGTTTTTTTAAGAGTTTATCAGTTTGTTCAATTTTTTCTTCTTTATCTCGATGATTTGGTCATTCAGAGTCGATATGATAGATATTTATTTTTGGCATGTGGAAATGAAGGGAAATAAAAATAATGAAACATATAGGAAAAAGTTTTAAGAGTAATTATCTAAGATACTATTAGTGTTTAACTTGAAGTGCATGAATATATGTTAATAATGTTTCAAATTTTTTGTATTTGGTTGTTACTACACCTTGAAGAAGAACTCATAAACAATATTTTGATATTCAATTCATTGTTTTTATATTATGTTTTGATAGTACCTCCTGGGTATGATGGCTTGTCTTTCATGATTTAGACTCAACCAAAATGATATCTGATAAAATATATGGTCTTGATTTTTTTGAACGAGGATCTTGAAAGGTAACCTTGGTATCAAAGGTGATTCTTTCATCGTTTTTTTTACTACATAAGGTGAATCTTACATAGCTTGTTTTCATACTTGGTATGATAGTTTCATTTAGCTTATGTTGATAAATAGATTCAAAAAGTTTATTTGAAAATGTTTTCATTTTTTGAGTAAATGTACCATGTTTGGAAACCTTAATATTAAATTTGAATTTACGAATGGTTTCATAATATCTTTGTTTGAACTCAAAAAAGGCTATATTGCTATCTACATAATGTCTTGTCCTAAGTTTTGTTCTTAGTTTGTATCATTTTCCGTGATCATGAAAAAGTTTATACTCTTTGGTATCAAAGTACATATTATCATACTGAAACTCTCTGAGTCATTTGATTTCAAGAGCAGCATAATCATCGTGCAACTCTTTGAGAATAGTATCCAATTTGCTTGCATGAATGATATACTTTTTTTCCATTCTTTCCAAACCTATTGAACCCATTCTGGAATCCATTTCTGAAAGAGAAATTGTATCAAATTTTTTGAGTGTTTTGATCATGATCACATATCAAACAATAAATAAATAAAACTATTCATCGTTTATTGTATTCGAGTATAATCAAAACATATTTCAAAGTCAAATTTTTTCATCATAAAAAACATCATAATGAAGTAGTTTGTTTGACAACTTACCATTTTTAGATACGTCATTTTTTTACATCACCTTTTCCTCTCTAAATGGTAAGTAAATTCATAAACAACAGTCTAAAAGCTTATCTTAAAACTATAAGTATTGATAAGCTGATGACATTTGATCGAAAAATCTCCATCAATTCATAGACTCAGCTGATGAAGTCTATTGAGACTTGTATGATATTTTCAGTGTGAAATTACCTGTTTGACTAGCTCCCAACGTCGATTTTTTTTGTATTGTTTAATAACTTTTTTTATCAACTCATTGGTATAAGTTTGATTTCCGGTATCAAGATAGTAAAGGGACTCAAGAACGCATTGTTCAATACTACCGATAGTAAAAAGTAATTTATGAAACTCTTTGGTTTCGCAATGGGTTGTTAATAAGCTGAAAAGCTTATGGTATGGTTTGAAAATAACCTTGGTTGTATCGATGAGTGTATGAGTTCAGCTTATCGTTGGTGTATAGATAGTGATTTTTTCAGGTAGTGGGTTCATGCCAAGGTGTATTTCTATGCCTACTATTCATCCAATATAGTATTTTTTTTTGGTATATTGATGAATCATAGTGTGAAGTAATGATCCAATGTGTTCTTGGATAATAGATTGGGATTTGATGTGAGTATTTTCTGGATAGGTTACCATATAGAGTCCTTTTTTTATAGACACAAGATAATGTTTTTTTTTTAAAAAATAGATGAGCTTATAATGAGATTGCTTCGTCCATCATCATCCTAAAATATCTTTTTGTAAAGATTCTAGTTGTTTGTCTGAGATAAGTTTGCCTATGTATTTTTTGAGTTTTTGAATTACTGGTTGAACATAAGTATTTTTCATAAAATGCTAGAGATAAGATAAAATCAATTTATAGAATATACTTTTTTTTCTAATAACATCAAGAGATTTCTTCCAGTAACTTTTTTTTATTTTTTCACTTCACATCGGACTCTAAAAAAATACAAGTTGGTCACTTTTACTTGTTCTTGATATATATGATCCAACAATCATTGTTTGATATTACCTGATCACAGTCTATTCATTTTCAAAATATGAAAATGGACTTTGATATGGTAGAAGAACAGGCATATGTTTGACTTCTTGAGCTTAATAGCAATAAATTTTATGTGCAATTTTCATTGGATGAAAGATGATGTATAGGAGAATTTCAGATATTTTGAGCAAAGGGATACTTTGAACTCAATATATCTGTCATCAAAATGATTAGGAATATTGTGCATAATTTATATCAATTAGCTTATCGTTCTGTATAATTTATTTTATTTTATTTTACGTTATTTTATTATGAATGCATTAACTGGAAATGAATTTGCTCACAATGTATGACCTGAATCAGGTGTTGTTCTTGTAGATTTTTGGGCTGAATGGTGTGGGCCTTGTAGAATGTTGACTCCACTTTTGGAAGAAATATCAAAAAAATACGCATCAAAAGCTACCTTTTATAAAGTGAATGTCGATCAAGAGTGAGAACTAAGTATGCAATTTGCTATTAGATCAATACCTACTGTTATTATATTTCACAATTGAGTACAAAAAGAAAGACTTGTCGGTGTGCAACCTGAAATCGCTTATACAGAAAAAATAGATGCTCTTATAAAAGAAAGTGGTTTGTCTTTGGCAGCTTAGTCGTTTTATTTCATCTTGTATGCAATATAGTTCATACCCAATGCATCGGCACTGTCGTTGTATTGTGGTTTTTTTTCTAATCAAAAAAGTTGCATAATCTTTTTTTGAACTTGATCCTTATTCGCTTTGGCGTTTCAGGTTATATATTTTTTTACCTGTATAGGATCTATTTCAATGATATCAATATTATGCTTTAACAAAAGCACTATCAAAGCACCTCTAAGTCAGTAGACAAATTCAGCATTTGATTGATTTCTGGCAGTAAAATAGAGTCTTTCGATACCTACGCGATCAATATGGTGAGTAGTAATTAGTGATTGGAAATAATTTATAATCTGACTCATTTTATGATATCGATCAATTCTTGTGGTGATAGGGGAGTCATCAAAAAGAATACCTGCATCAACTATGGTGTGATTATTTTGATTGTACTCTACTAGAGCAAATCAAAGCTTTCTAACGCCAGGATCAATTCATAATACGATCATTTTGACTTGATTTTGGATGATGTAAAACTATTTATAAAAGAATATTTTAGATAGTAATTACTCTTACGTACATTGCAATGCGAAAATTATTAGTGTTATTAACTTTTGTATCACAAGGCAGTGTATGATATATGAATACAAAGGCTTGAAGGTTGATTAAAAGAGGATTTACTCTTCTTGAAGTATTAATTTCTCTTGCTATTATTAGTATATTGGTATGAATTGTATTTGGTATTTATACAAGCATTCTTAGACTGAATGTAAGGCTAGAACAAGAAAAGAATCTCAATAATGAATTACTTTTTGCAACCCAGACTATCCAGAATATTGTAGATAGTTATGATTTGGATTTGTGATACTATTTTACATGATGAGTGAGGAATAATATAGATTCTAAATGATACACAGATACACTGGCATTTGTTGATGGTACAAAGCAACTTACTATCCGTAAACAAGGAGATTGTGGTAGTATCTCTGGTTGTTTTTTAGCTCTTGTTGATGGTCAGGTAGTTAAACAATTAACCAATCCACATAAAGTATCATTACCGGTATTACAATTTAGAATTATTCCTTATCAGTTTTGATCAGTTGATCATATCTTTCAAAAATGATTCTGGATCTATGGCTCGATAAGTTCTAATAGGTACTCAACATGAAAATTTGAACTCAATGTATCTCAAGATATTCAGTTATTCTTTACTATTAGAAAATATTAAACATATTTTTACTTTTTATTATACTTGCATATAATGTTAGACCCTAGATATGTGTATGAAAATCATGAATATATTCGCAAAATCTGTACAGAAAAAGCAGTAGAGTGCGATATTGATCTTTTTATAAGATTGTATGAAGAGCTTAAAAAAAATCAACAAGCATTGGATAATCTGAATGCACAAAAAAATCAAGCAGCAGTATCAAAAGACATAGAGCGCGGTAAGCAACTCAAGGAAGAGGGTATGATACTTGAAGAAAAAACAAGATCTTTACAGTACAATTTTCAACAAGTAGTTCAAACAATTCCTAATCTATATAGTGAAGATACTCCAATCGGTAAAGATGATACTGAAAATATTGTTTTGAAGTCATGGTGAACGCCTAGAATATTTGAATTTCCTATAAAAGATCATGTGGATTTATGATGTAAACTTGATATCTTGGATTTTGACACAGCAGGTCAGGTTAGTGGTAGTAGATTTGTTTATCTCAAAAACGATCTCGTATTGCTTCAATTTGCATTGGTTAATCGAGTGTTTCAAACACTAACTAATCAAGATATTATCAATCAGATTATCAAAGATGCATGATTGGATGTTAGTAACAAGCCTTTTACTGCATGTATACCTCCTGTTATTATGAAGAAAGAGGTAATGCAAAAAATGGGAAGATATAATCCCAATGATCAAACATATGAACTCATACATGATGATATGGTACTGGTAGCAAGTGCAGAACACAGTATTGGTCCTATGCATATGGATCAGATGATTGATATAGAACAGTTGCCCATTAGATATTTGGGATATAGTTCGGCATTTCGTAGAGAAGCCGGTAGCTATGGTAAAGATACCAAATGAATGATTAGACAACATCAGTTTGATAAACTTGAAATGGAGACATTTACTACTCCAGAACAAGGTATGTCTGAACATTTGTTTATGGTTGCTATCCAAGAGTACATTATGCAACAACTCAACTTACCTTATCAGGTTATGCTTTGTTGTACTGGTGATATGTGAGCCGTAGATTATAGACATATCGATCTAAATACGTGGATACCTTCACAGTGAGTATATCGTGAAACTCATAGTGCCGACTATGTAACTGATTATCAAGCTCGTAGATTATGAACAAGATTCAAAGACAAAAGCGATACAGGACGTAAATGATTTGTGCACATGAATGATGCTACCGCTATTGCATTATGAAGAACGATGGTTGCTCTGATTGAAAATTACCAACAAGCAGATGGAAGTATACT
>DAOQQF010000004.1:44477-52222 GCA_035333525.1 Candidatus Absconditabacterales bacterium
AGTAATAATAAAGTAACCTATAGTAGATTTAGAGAGCGAGATAAGAAGGATAAAGCATATATTATCCAAATCATTGATATATTGGGGTGAGATATTCATAAACATACAGAGTATTATCGTAAAATATTTAAAACGTTCTTGGACATTAATGATATAGTATCAAATTATAATAAAAACATAAAAAAGGAAAATCCATTAACTATCTATAATAATGCGTGTAAGTATTTTTTTAAACAGAATGATAATAGCTATAATAATGACGAACAAAAAAATATTATCAAATGGTATAAGACTTATAGAGGTATGGCCACATGAAAACTCTATCAAGGAGATTTAAACAATGAACACCTTGTCATAAGAACAATACAACATATGATGCAAGAAACACTTTACTCATACCTGAGTAGTGATAATGCTAAAGAAGATTGGCAGACAGCAGTCAATAGTTATCAGCAATCATTAACTTCTATTATATAATCTCCTTATTGATTCTATGCAATTATACATCAATCAATTCTATCTTATTGATGAACATCTCCAATGGTTTATGGAGAAATTTGATAATCAGAATTTATTTGTAGTCTGATGAATTGTAAGGGATATTCTATTGGGCAAAAAAAAAGATATCATCGATATAGATTTAACTACTGCTGGTAATCCCGATGATATATGGTCTCGTATCCAAAACAAAGCTACATCTGATATAAGTATTTTTCGTACAGAAAAATTTGGAACAATGAGTATCGTTCGCGATACTATCAAATATGAAATAACTCCATTTCGTGAAGAATCATGATATAGTGATATGCGTCATCCAGATCAGATAGTTTGGTCAAACGATCTTGTTAAAGATGCTGGTAGAAGAGATTTTACTATCAATGCATTATATTACTCATGAGTAAATCATGCTATGTATTGATGATCTTTATCTTGAGGTGGTATAGATAGCACTTATACCGACGGATATGATATTGATAGTAATATGTTGAAATCATGATGGCTAGTCGTATGAACGGTGCTTATTATTCAAGATCATGATATGATAAGTAAATTATTACCAGATGGTAAGTTTGATTATCAGTCTTTTGTAGATCTTGGTAACAAGATATGATATAATAGCAAAGCTATTAGTTGAATCATTCGAGATCCATATTGATGAATACAATCATTGATTGATGAAACAATAAAATGTGTTGGCATCCCTGATCATAGATTTTTGGAAGACCCATTAAGAATTTTGAGAGCAATTAGATTTCAAAATACGCTCAATTTTGATCCTGACTTATGAGTACAGTTTGACTATGAAAAATGAACACGACTTGGTATGAAAAAATACTACTATTTGGTTAAAACTCTCAGCAAAGAACGTCTCCATGATGAAGTAAAAAAAGTATTCTCATGACCAAACCCATTTGGATATATTGCTGTATTGGATGAATTGAATTTAATTAAATCATTATTTCCAAATATTACTTTTCTCAAACATCTTGATCAACCAATAAGATATCATCCATTTGATGTGTATACTCATAGTTTACTTGCGTTACATCATCTCCAATCTATCAATACTAGTTACCTTGTAAGACTTGGTATGCTTTATCATGATGTAGGTAAATCAGAACAGTATTATACTCATAGTTTCTGATTATCAAATGATGACAGATCATTTATTTATGGATGACGACTTAATCATGTGAATTGTGGACAGGATATGGTACGTAAAGATCTAGAATTAATAGGTTTTAGTAACAAGGAGATAGATGAAGTAGTGCGATATGTTGCTAAACATATGAAACCAGGTGAAATTTTGATGTCAAAACCTGATAATTGGACTAAAAAACTCAGAGAACTCTATGCTGAATGATGATACGAATGGACTCGTAATTTGTTGGATATTTGTAAGTGAGATCGTCGAGGTCATTTCAATCCAATTCAGCGTTCATCCATGAAAGATGTAGATCAGCTGTATGTATTATTGGATAATCTGAGAGATTCAGAAGGGCAGTTTACCATGAGTAAACTAGCAATCAATGGCCAAGATATTATGCAAGAGTTTCACCTTGAACCAGGTAAAAACATAGGAGAGTTACTCAAAAAGGCTTATGAGCGAGTTATGGAAGATGTGGTAGATAGAAACGATAAAACAAAGATTATAACATGGTTGCATACGTAATGTTTATTGTGAAGTCTACTTAATAATAATGTTTACATATGCTATTGTTTTCCTACCTCCAAAAGACAAACTCCATATCTATAGGGTCACTACGATCCAGTAGTGATTGTCATCATGAATACATAATTCACTCTTGGGGATCGATAAATCTCCAGTCTGCTTCCCCTATGATAGGGTTCCTTAAACCATTGGTATAGTCTACATTGAAATAGTTTACTCAGATTATCTCTGATGTATAGTCAAGGGTTGTAGCAAGATCGTTGAGTCGTTGTGATTTTCTAATACTATCACGACGATACGAACTAAGTGATTTTTGATACTCATAATTTCATTCATACCATACGGCAGTTGTCCCTACTTCATCGATATAGATAGGTTTTTTGGTAGAAAGGATCCTATTTCGTTGATTTCGTTTTGGGTCATTGAGAATATCCTTAAAACTTAGCCATAGACGATTTGATGTTGCCTTACCTCGGTTATAAATAGTAAATCATAGTATATCTACCGTTCATGAATTATAGTAATCTTCCCATGTGTAGCAGTTAGTTCTTGTTTTTCTACTTGGGGTGCATGAAAAGAATTTGGAATGTTGTCATGGTTCATATCACCTCAATACGGGCATATCATGAATATTAAATGAAAAGATAAACTGAATGTTTTTTTGATCTAATCATTCTGATCTACTGAGATCTCGCACTCTTTGCCACGCTTTTTTGAAATGAGTAGGGTCACTTGATCGTGGGTATCGTCATCCATTCATTTCATGCATGGTGCGAAATAGTACTTTCAGATTATATTGTTTGATATCATGAAAAAAGGCTTTGTATTCTTCATCAAAAGCACCATCTGCTACTTGTTTTGCTGTCAGCATATCGGGCGATAGAGTGAGGTGATAGGTTCTTCATGTTCCTAGTTTATCAACAATATTTTTGAGTACAAGGGATCATTGTCTGAGATAGTCATCAAGAATAAAAGCGACGGTAGAAAATTTATAAGGAACCATATTAGATTCATTATCCAAGATCTCTTGGACTGTTTTGGATTGTGAAAAAATTCATAGAGTGTAAGAATGACTTACTAATGGTATACATGATAATCAGAATATACATAGTGATCCTCATATAATAACATAGGTGAAAAGATGTTTGAGGTTGGTGTTCATGAGTAGTGTAGGGTGAGTAGATATGTTGTGCTTATGTTTCAATTATGTTTCAATCTTGTATAAAGGTCTATAATAATTATCTTACAAGGTATTCATATATAAAATCATTTATTTTTGATTTTCTTTGTTGACAAGCTATGAAAACTGATTTACATACTATTTTTGATCAGCAGTATTTGATCGATCGGCTTAAAGAACAATGAGTTCCATCATTTCGTAAAAAACAAATCTATACCGAGATTTTTACTCATTCGATTATTTCCTTTCAAGAAATGACTACGTTGCCAGTTGATCTCAGGACCAAGTTATCAGAATCGTTTCAGATTATCCCTTTTGAACTTGATAGTATTTATGAAAATCCTGATAGTACCAAAATAGGATTTAAACTTTCTAATGGGAGTATTGTTGAATCGGTAGTTATGTTTCATCATCATGAAAAAGACCGTAATGATTCTACTTCTGCCAAAGATATTGTTCTCAATAGGGTAACCTTGTGCATTAGTTCTCAGGTCTGATGTCCAGTTTGATGTATTTTTTGTGTAACTGGAAAACTTGGTTTTGGTAAAAATTTATGATACGATGAAATGATTGCTCAAGTTATTCGGGTTAATCATTATCTTAAAGACAAACTTGGTAAAAAGGGTGATTGAACATGGTGGAAGGTAAGAAATATTGTCTTTATGGGTATGTGAGAACCGTTACTCAATTATGATAATGTAAAAATGAGTCTTGAGTTTATGCTCAAACAAGAGTTTTTATCACTGAGTAAAAGACATGTTACTATTAGTACATCCGGCATCATACCAGGTATTGATAGACTGGTCCAAGACGGTATCGATTGCGCACTTGCTCTCAGTCTTCATGCGCCCAACCAATCACTAAGAGAAAAACTCATACCAACAATTGCCAAAGGGTATACATTGGATAAGCTGATGGAAGTAATTGATAGATATACACAAGCAACATGAAATAGAATTTTCTATGAGTATATTATGATTGATCAGATGACTGATCTGCCAGAACTAGCTCATGAGCTTGTCATGTTACTTCGTGATCGCTCTGCTCATGTCAACTTAATTCCCTATAATCCAAATCCAGCTATGCCTGAGTTGCGTGAATCGTCAATCAAGGCTATTTTGGCCTTTAGAGATATACTTGAGGCTTGAGGTATTACCGTCACTGCCCGCATCAATCGTGGACGCACCATCAAATGAGCCTGTGGCCAACTCGGTTACGAGAAAGTGGTCAAAGGCGAGAAAGTTGTATTTGAAAAGAAGAGATAAGTTGATTATTTTATCGATCAGAAAGTTTAGGAAGCTGGGGAAGAACTCTCAATTCATGAAAAACTACCTATAATATCAAATCCTTTGGTCTTATAAAATCCACATTCGACGAGCTTCCTCAGGATATTTATCCCGAGACTTCGGGACCTCTTCCATGTCGTAATCATAACACTTCGTTTTTATGTTACTTATTTCAGATGTTTTTTAAGATATTTGAGACAATCATTATAATAACCTTTATAAGAGTGTAAAGAAGAATTGTCTTTTGAAGTATGTGCTTTACAATAAGCTACTGTTTTTTTAGCTATTTCATCCTTTTTATACTTAGATTTAGAAGAAAGACAGATCTCTCGTGCAGAACCCAATAGATGAATATCGCGGTCAAAATCGTAAGTCGAAATTGATTCATAGTCTTTCATAATGAAATCAATAGCTTCTTCATGTCTTCAGGATGCCGTAAGTAACTTTGGTCATAAAATACGATAATCATTTTTGTGTAAATTGTTAAGTTGCCAAGCAAGAACTTGTAAATATTTTTCCTTACAAAGTACTTTTACAGTGTATGAATACACATCTCGATTAATATGAGATCGATGAAAATCACTGTTATAATAAGCTTCATTTGATATATTCATGTTTTGGAGTAATGTTTTAATTTTTTCCAACAGATAATTATTAACTATAGGATCATTCCATTTTTTTAGATAATTTAATATGATATTAAAATCTTCATTATGTATAGTTAAAACTTTCCCAACAGTTAGTCCTTGAGGTCATGAATCAAAATAATTATCTATAAGTTTTGTTACGAGTATTTTAAATCTATTTTTTAAATTATGAGCACGAGCATATTCTATTTCATTAATCCATATTGTTTGATCATTCATCTCAATCAAAATATTGGAAAAGACTCTTCACTTATCAGTATGTTTGTATTTATTATACTGAGTCAATAAAACATCTTTTACCTCCTCTATTATGGTTTTCCTCCTAAGAGGGTCCTGAAATGAATCGCAAATTAGTTGGGGAGAAATAAGTGATGTATTTATTGCACGCATTGATATAAAATTAAGTAGTAAAATAGTGTTTGTCCCTAATAGCTCAATTTATTATTCTTACTTACCTATCTTGTTATAAATCTCTGCCAAACGATGATATATTAATGCTTGGTTGGTCTGACCAAGTTTTTGAGCTATCTGAGCGGCCGCAGAATAATCTTTTTTTTGAAGATATGCTCGGAGTTCATAGTGGTGAAATTGAGTAGTTTTTATGTTTTCATGAGAATCTTAATTCGTATCAGTATATTGAGCATAGGTTTGTTGTTTTTTTCGTTGATGTGTTCGTTTGTTATTATTATTCATAGGAGCCATTTTTTTAAAGAGATTAAATAATTGTATTGTAACCTCTTGTTGACCACTTATAGGTACAATGTCTTCAAATCTACCTTCATGGATAGCGACTAATTGTTCATAGTGTTCAAATCATTCTGTGCTACCAAAAAATTGGTTAATTTGTCACAATATGGATTTCATAATATAACAATTATTAGAGTTGTGTAACATTCAATCATAAGAGCTTTGTAACATTTTCTCTAAGTATGTCTTACTTTTTTCCTTTTTACCGATACTATCATAACAGTATGCGAAATCAATCTTATAATTCCCTTTGGATGATTTTGATACACATGTATCTATAAGTCATTCAATCAAAGATGCATATTGATCAAATCATTGGACGGAATCAATACATCTCTTTATAAGTTCTTTATGAGTTTGAATATAAGCTAACATTTCATATTGATCACGATAAAAATTTCTTTCAGTATCTTTGAAAAAAGAATCAATTACAGCCTCTTTTAAAACAATAAGATCATCGACATTCTTATTGAGATAATCAAACGAATCAAAATAATCGCTTATAAAAAGATTTTTTGGATATCATAACTCATATATCTTATTCATAACGAGATCTTTTTTATCATCTTCTATATTATTTTCTTTTATATATGTTAAAGCACAATTATAAATATTCCTTTTTTGTGAATTGTCAGACTTTGGGTCATTAGAAAGATTATATGCTAAAGTCATATAATAATTAATTCTAAAATCATGATCACATCTCGACAGTGCTTTGTCTAGTATCATTCACTCTTTTCAATAACTGGTTCTACTACTGTTTTTATCATAAAGCCATGAGATTCATCCTCCCCTCTCTATATTGCAATATTTATTATCTATATCACACAATGTTTTGTTGATCTGTATAATATTTTCTTTTATTTCTTTATAAAACAAAGTAGTTTCTGTATCTCAAGCTGTAAATTCTCGTAAAGGAAATAATTTAATAAATAACATTGCATAAAAATTGAGATTTATTTCATTAATTTTGCTATTTATATAATCTCATACATTAGATGTAGGATGGTCGTATCTTTGAAACATGTTTTTACTATAATGTATGTGATAAGTATTTAAAAAATTTCAAAAATACGTTTTATTAATATATGTTTTTATAACACTATCATTGCGCTGTACAATGTGTGTCAATAACTCTTCTGAAAATGTATAATCCAATATATATTTTTTAATTGATTGATTATGTTTCTCCATCATTTGTACATCTGCTTTTTCCTGTAGTATTGGAAAATCACAAAATCAAGTTGTTCACATAGGTATCTTTAAGATCCTATCCATTTCTTGATCAATCAATCATTTAATGATAGAAAAATATCTTTCTTTATCTCTTTCATAAATCCTATCAGCTTCATCTAAACAAAGTCTCATAAATACAGTATCGTTACGTATTACTTGTTTTAAAATATCAAATATTTGAGACTTTATTGTATCACTACTTTTTTCTGATTGATATGAAGTGAGCAATATATTTATCATAAAATCGCCTGCTCATAAGCTCTCAAGCTGACTACTATTTTCTTTTATTAAATCAATCTCTTCTTGAGTAATTTGTGCTTCTTGAGTAATTTGTAGTTTTGTGTTCATGATGAATGATAAAAAGATAAATGAATATAAAAGGTATGTCAAAAAAAATAATCAAATACAATTAAAATAAAAATTGGGTATTGCTAATATAGATATTACTACTTGAAAATCACTTCTAATTATATAGG
>DAOQQF010000005.1:0-41966 GCA_035333525.1 Candidatus Absconditabacterales bacterium
ATAAATCACTTGCCGGCAACGCTCGACAATCAGTATTGCTGATTTTTTTGATCATGTGGCTCTTTGTATGACTCAAACAATCAATGATTGCAACATTTGCCATGCCATTAGCATTCTTCATTACCTTTATTTTTCTCAATAACTATGGTTATACACTCAATTTTTTGACCAATTTTTCACTGGTACTGAGTTTTGGTATGGGTATCGACACGGTCGTAGTAATTATCGAAGCAGCATATGAACTGATGAAAAAATGATTCAACTCAAAAACCGCTGTCTTATTAGCACTCAAACAGTATGGTAAGCCAAATATTACCAGTTCGTTAGCCAATATGGTTGTATTTCTGCCCATGCTTGCACTGCCTGGTATTACCTGAAAATTCTTGGCATATATTCCAATTACCATATTTTGCACCCTTGCTGCAAGTCTATTTCTAGCATCAAGTATCAATAATGCACTATTTTGGAAAATAAATAATAATCAGAAATGGTATTATAAAGAAAAAAAATATCAAGAATGAGAAGAAGATGAAGATATATTACTCAGTCCTGAAGATGTATTATTACTTGAACAAGAAAGACAATGAAAAGAGGCTCGTGATCCAGAATCACAACCACGAATTGACCAAAACATTAATGGAATAGCTCATCGATATAGTAACAAACTACATCGAATATTGGAACGTAGATTTTGGAGAAGATGGACCTATCGATGACCAGTTGTATGACTTATACTCAGTTTTATATTTCTCTCATGATCAATTTGATTCAAATTATTTCCCTCATGAGACAATGAGTTCATGGATATTGAAGTTAAAACACTTGTAGGAACTAGGGTACAATGAATGGTATGATTATTGCCACAGATTGATCAGATTATATCTCATATTCCTGAAGTAAGAAATTACTCACTCCAAGCACGCAATAACGTCATTGATATAGGCATTAGACTCGTAAAAAAAAATCAAAGAACAAGAAATAGTTTTACGATACAAGATGATATAGATACCCAACTCTCGTATCTCAAGACACAATGATATACTGTTCAATCAAAAGTACAAGCATGATGACCACCAGTAGGAAAAGCTGTATGAATAGAGCTTATTGCAGAAAATTCAAATCAACTGTCTCAACTTAAACAAGTTGCAAATCAGATTGAAACATATATCAAAAGTCTTACCTGAACAATTAATGTAGCAAATTCAAGTCAAACCAATCCATGACAATTTGTTTTCACTCGAGATAAAACTAAATTAGCAGAACTTGGTCTCACGCCCAATGACATCCAATGAGAGATTCGACCAGCACTCATAGGACAAAATGCAGGAACTCTTTCGATTGATGGTAAAGAAAGAGATATTGTCGTTCAGTATGAATGATTTGACCAAGCTATCAATCCAGAAACAATACTTAGCACCGTAGTCAATACAAAACAATGACCTATCATGATATGATCAGTCATGACATACTCTATAGACCAATCACTCAATAGCGTCAGTAGAAAAGATGGCGAACTCACAATCATCGTAGATGCTGATTTAAAACAGTGACTCAAACCTACTGATTTTCAACCAAAACTCATTCAATATGCACAATCATACCAATTCCCCACATGAATAGGATTCAAAGCATGATGAGAAAATGAAGCCAACAAAGAGCTCATCCAAGCAGCATGAGTTGCCTTTATTATCGCAATTTTTCTCACCTTTTTGATCCTTATCTATCAATTTAATAGTTTTAAACAATCAGTGATGATACTTTATTCAATTATCACCGCGCTACTGGGTGTCAATATCTGATTACGGCTTACAGGAAATCCTTATAGTATGCCTTTTATGATAGGATTTATCTCACTTATTGGTATTGTCGTAAACAATGCTATCTTTATTATTGATAAAATAAATAATAATCTGACACTATGAGCATGACTGGTAGAAGCTATTGTTGATGCAGGAAAAACAAGATTTAAACCAGTTATCATATCAAGTCTTACCACTATTTTTGGTATCATTACATTGGCGTGGAAAGATGAATTCTGGGCATGATTAGCTTATACTGTGGTATTTTGACTACTCTTTTCATCATTTATGACTTTGATCGCTATACCAAATATTTACTATGCGGTATACAAAAAAAGACTCATTACTACCAACAATAACGAATCTCTTTCTGACAACAAGTAGGTTCTAAATTTTATGTTGTGCCTGATTATCGATTTCTTTTTTAATAACATCAAGTTCTCAGTCTATATCCTTGGTATTTACCCTGATTAATTTCTTCTCATTAAGGTTTAACATAATATGCATCAAAGATTGTGTCTGAAATTGAAACATATTATAATCTTGTTCATTGGTATTAATATCTAACTCATTATCACTTGAAATCTTATCTTTTTTCATCTTCCATGACCCATCTAATTTCATAAGATGAGTTATACTTCCAACCTGAGTAATACCATCATCACTATAGTTTACACCAATATATTTAGTTCCTTCTAGATTACGAAATAATTGAAATGATTCTAGAGAGCTATTCTGATCAAGTACATGATAGTAATTCAATAACGATTGTACCTCATTGATCACTGGTTGTTTTTTGGATCACGAAGAGTCACTACAATCTGTAGTAGTTACTAATAATGCGAGTCATCACACCAATGATGAAAGAGATTTTGACATAATAATGAAATAAGAATAAATACTATATAAGTCAATAATAATCTTTGAGAAAAATACAAGTTAAAATAGGTGAACACCATAAAAAAGAGAGAAAACTTGCAATAGGCAGTATAGATGAGTATAATCAAGAATATTTTATTTATATATCTCAATAGTATCCTATGCTCGATCTTTCATCAAACAGTTATTATCAAGCTCTATCCAATGCTATCACGCAAGGTAATGTGGTCAGCTTATTTGATAATTTACTGACTATAGCTACTGAATTAGGCGCATCTGATATTCATATTGAACCCTATGAGACCTACTGTCGTATCAGAATTAGAATCGATGGTATGATGCATGAATTAGTTCAATATCCCAATACTATTCATGAAAACATCATTGCAAAGTTCAAAATCGAGTCTGGTCAAATGAGACCTGATGAAAAAAGACTTCCCCAAGATGCCAGGGTTTCTTCTATAACACTGACCAAAAAAGAACTTGATCTCAGAGCAAATACGCTGCCTACGGTATGGTGAGAAAAACTCGTGATGCGTATTGTTGATAAGTCAAAAACAATACCTAAGTTGGAAGAACTATGAATAGAATGAACAAATAGCGATATTCTGAACAAAAATCTCAGCTATCCAAATGGTATTATCATTACGACATGACCAACTGGTAGTGGTAAAACATCAACACTCTATGCGTGTTTAAATAAACTCAATAAAACTCACGTCAATATACTCACCTATGAAGATCCTGTAGAATCTAGAATTGATGGACTCAATCAAGCTCAAATTAGATCAGATATTTGATTCAACTTTGCTTCATGACTAAGGTGATCACTCAGACAAGATCCTGACATTGTACTAGTAGGAGAAATTCGTGACTGGGAGACACTAGATACTGCTATGGAGGCAGCTATGACTTGACATCTTGTATTCTCTACCCTTCATACCAACTCAGCATCAGAAACAATAACCAGAGTGTATAATCTAGGTGCCAAGCCATATCAAATTTGTGGAACATTCAATCTCATCATGGCTCAAAGACTCAGTAGAAGAATCTGTCCTCATTGTCAATCACCGCATGAATTAAAAAATGATCATCGAACATACGCTCTAGAGTCACTAGAATCTATGGATAATCAGAAACTAAAAACAGAACTCACACTCAGAGGCATCAGTGACTCTCAATGGGAGTTATTCAAAGCAGGTTCTATGACACTATGAACAGGTAAAAATCCAGAATGACAGACATGTCAGACATGCAATGGAACATGATACAAAGGAAGAGTATGACTCTTTGAATGTATGGAGTACGATGATACGCTCAAAAATATGTTGTTACAAGGAAAAACAGCGTTTGAGGTCGAACATGAGCTCCTCTCGCAGTGAATGATTAACCTAGAACGTGATGGTATTTTCAAAACCATCAAAGGACTGACCACGCTCGAAGAGGTCTACAGATTGAGCAAACATAGGTAGGAAGGAAAGAAAGCTTACTTATTTTTTTGTTTCTTATGTATTTTTTGGTTGATTGTTTATGTCGTTAGCTTCTGTATTATGTTTGATTTCCTCGCCCTCCGGGCTTGTGGGCCACGTAACCTTTGCGAACAACGCACAGTCGACGTTGACATCATAGTTCGAACAGCGATTGTCATCGTGCAGGTAGACGCACAAATTAATATCATTGTAATAAAACTGTCCAGCTCATCACATGAAGTACTGCATCACACCAAACACATTATGTAATATTCATGGTACTATGTAATTAGTATAACCAGTAAGAGTTTGTAAGAGTGGTAATACCGTAGACTCTATATACCCATTTGGAGTACATTCTACTTCTATGGTTACTCATCCTGTTCCTATTCACTTGGCCATATTCTGGAGATGATCTCCATAGGGAAGCAATGTGGTACCATTGGGTTGTGATCTGTTTTTTATAGCGTCATAATGCATCGTTGGTACCTGATAGTCTATGTTTTTCCCCGGAGTCCATCTCATATAATCTCAATTTTTTATTTGAGGTTTATCGGTATTTTTCTTATTTCGTTCTTTGGCTTGCCGTGGTGAGATCATATGTTGGGTTGTTGTTCGTGATACTCGTGGATCATTTACTGATTGACGAATACTAAAAACTGGTATGGTATGTCCATTATAGAAAACTTGATGGATTTTGAAAAGTCATTGATTGATCAGTCTATTTCATATATCAATGATTTTTTCATTTCTTCGTTGATGATCTACTAGATATATTCATTCAACATCACTTCGTTTGATGCCATTAAAGAAGTTAGCTCTGATACCTAGTATCTTACGTCATCGTTCGGTGGTACCATCGAGGGGGTATTCGGATGGTAGATAATGATTACTTGCATACTCCTGTATCCAAGGTTTGTGAGTCTGGACTCGATGATCGAGCGAGTCGATCAGTTGAGGAATAGTAAGCTTTCAATATGATCGATGTCAATGCAACTTTTGTTTATAATTCTCCATATCTTCTAATGGAGAAGAATTTATTGTATATTCAATATCAAAAATCTTCTCACTGACTACCTCCTGATATGCTTCAGATTGATTCTGAGCTATCGTATATACAGTATCCAAGGCAATTCTATACTCCTTATGTGCTTGTTTCAGTTGTGCTACTACTCATGACACTCTCCCCAAAAGGTTTAATAACTGCATAGAAGTCACTACTCATTGTTTTTTGAGTCAATCAATAGCATTAGCAATGTCTGTGGCAATAGCATCATGGATAGTCTTACCAAGATTTGTTTCACTCTGAGCCAAGTCATTATTTTCTTGTTGAAGAGCAAGTTGTTTTTCAAGTTCTCTCATCTTAGGTCATTGTTTAGTTGCATCAGGGAGTCAGAGATCAAAAATCTGTTTAGAGGTAAACATAAGCGATCAGCATAGATAAGTAAATAAGGAAAAATCACAACATACAAGAGCGAATAAAATATATTATCTATTACTGTCAATAATAAAGTTACTTTCAAATACAAGTGATAATTGATAATCAGAATAGAGACAGAGGATAATAGAGTATGAGATTGAAAAAGAGCGGAACTTGACTATGAAGAAGCGATTATCACTTATATCATTTTTTTTTATTTCTTCATTTGTTTATCGTCATGAAATTGAATGCAAAATCATGGATTTTGGGGACTTGTATTGTGTTTTTACTTATCTTTTGAGTTCTTATCTTCAATGAGTATATGGCAAATCACACCTACTACTATGATATGCTCAAAAACAACACTAACTTGTATATCATACTGGCAACATTAGTGTGCGCATGAGTTCCTACTGCATATCTGATCTACTGGAAAGGAGCTACCATTAAATGACTTGCTCGAAGTACATGGATAGGACTTGCACTGTATGGTATTATCTATGCAAGCGTGAGGGAAAACATCCTGTGAACAGGAGCTATCATGTGGGTCATCAATTCATGATTGGTTTTTGGATTATGATGTTTAATGATGATTATTTTTACTACCATTGGTTCATGGATCTATCAAACACGATATGGCTCCAAGATTGATAGTTGGAGATCATTACTCATTGCTTTTGGGTTATGATTTGGATGATTTGTACTACTCAACTATATTCTTATCTTGGCACATATATATTATCCACTTGTCAACTGGATTCAGCTTATAGGATTATGTGTATTAGTATGGTTTAGAAGAAAAGATCTAGGCACTATCAGAGATTTTCTCAATAATCAAATCAAATCACTAACAAACACCAAATGAGATAAGACACGATTGCAATGGATTGGAATTGTGTTGATACTTATTTCATTTGCATACTATATTATTGGATTTAAACTATCATTCATACCCTATCCTACAGCGTGGGACGCAAATCATGCCTATATGTTAATGCCAAATTCGATTTCTGGAGCATTTGGTTGGACATGGGATGGACCACTAGGAGTATGATATATGCCAGTATATCTTTCATTTGTATCTTTTTTCTTTTCAATTATCAAATGACTAGGTAGTAAATTTTGGCTTTCACCTGATACTTTTGGAGTCGAAATGAACTATCTTACTGCGATATTTACCTTCATTTGTACTCTATGAATCGTAGACAAAATACTTGCTATGGTAACTCACAAAGATAGTAATCATAGATCAACAATTATGTCATTGGGTTGGTTTATCAAAATATTATGGCTTACCTCTGGTATGTGAGCATTCTTAGTATTTGTAGACAATAAAACTGATTTTGGTATTATGTACTTGAGTTGTATGTGATTATTGACATGACTTGGTTATCTAGACTATATTATTACCAAATATAACTCCGATCCCAAAGATAATATCTCATCAAAAGAATGAATCAATGACCTATATATATCGTGAATTTTCTTTTGACTTGCTGTTGTATCCAAAGTTACCGCACTTTTTGATGCTATGAATTTTGTATTACTTGTAGTATGATTTTTATTGTGAGGTATCGTATTGATCTGATTATGATTGATTATTGCATGAGCACTTACCTATATGGGACTCAATTGAGTAAGTAATTTTATCTCTAAACCATTTGCTAATATTGCATGATTTTGATGAGGGACGTTATTTGCGATAATCTGACTTGGTAGATGACAACAAAAACACTCATATGCCTATCGACCTAGATTGATACACATTGTGAGACAATTAGCAATGCGATGAGTAATATTTTTACTTACCATTGTTGTTCTCAAGTTACCTATCTGATTATATAGATATATGGAAGGTCAAACTACCCCATCCAAAATGATCAAAGAACTTATTATAGGTAAGACTGATAATAAAACATCAAAACCAATGATACTATTGGCGTCAAACAATCTTGTACAACTCAAACTCGCTCAACAAAATGAAACACCAAATATAACATCAAATGAATCAGAACCCATCACAACACAGGATACAAAAAAAGGACTCGATCCTCGTTCATGTAATCTAGAATCACTTGGTGTTACTGATATCAAAGATCTCTACAAAAATTTACTTACTCCTCCATGAGATGGTTATAATGAAGATGTTGGTAGATATGTTTGATTTGGTCAAAAAGAATTTAATAATCCACGACGATGATTTCTCATTTGAAATAATGCGTGTATTAGTTTGAATAAATCTGCGTGTACTCTATTCAAGAATCGTGATAGTATAGCTAAATTGGATAAAACATGAGCATGATCTTTATTGGCTAAATTTAAACCCTGAAGCCAATGATATACATTGATAAGCAAAATAACATCATGATTTAATGACCCTAATCAGTTACCAACGTTTGTAGCTGATAGTCAAAAATCACTCAATGATTTTCGACAAGATAAAGTTATTACCAAAAATGGTAACAAAGTATACATTCCATACAAAGCAATAGTGCCACTCAATGTTACCTTTAATCGATCACTTCAAAATCTCAGTTCTTATTATACCGATATTGGTATTATTTGGCTTATGTTGCAATTTTTTGTCATTATTGCCATTATTTACGGTCTCATTTATAAGTCTAGAATAGTCCGAGCAATCAATCTCATCGCCCTTATTGGTTGGTTATTATGGATAGCTGTATGATGATGAATTGTGTGGTACGGAATCGGTCTTATTACACGAACAATTATGTGATTTATTGTATTTGTTCATGATCTCTATGTACCAGCAGACTCAAAAAATTCTCATGGAATTAATCATACATTATTTTATACATTTATAGGATTATTTGTGATATTCTGAGTTATACAACTAGCACTCAACTTCGTGAGAATAGCATCACAATGATGATGAGGTCCATTCTTACAGTACAAGTATAGCAATGGTCAAGAACTCCAAATTGATGAAAATCTCCAACAAAAGGTTGATGTTAAATTTCCTTATAGATGGACAGACATACTCAATCTACAATTCCCTCATTACAAAAAAGTAACTGATCAAATAAATAATCAGACAGGAAGTGAAATAAATCTTATAGCTTGAACATATGCACAATATTGGATTAACAATCAAGCAAGACTCTATGGAGATTGATTTTTAGGAGCTCTTTGGAAATGGTTTTCAGATCGAGATGAATGTAAGTCATACTTGAGACTTAAAGATCAAGGTATGAAATACATGATTATTGATCCCAACATTGCAAGCATCATTATGTGATGATGAAATAGTTCTCTCATGGATAGATTTTTTGCAAAAATAGATCCAACCAATGGTAAAATTGTTACCGATGGTACACTATCGATGATTAGTAAATTAATTAATAAGGGATATCTTAAATTATATGCATCCAATAACCTATGAGCAAGATATGGTTACGGACTACCAGCAGATTATCTCAAAGCAAAATTTAATATAACCAATGATGATGACTTAATTATATTAAGAGCGAGACTTGCCACAGTAAGATTTCGATGAAATCAAGATCAGCTCATACAAGCACTTGCTGGTATTTTCACTGAAAGAGTTGCTAATGGTCAAGCTATTAGTGACCTTGCTGATGTATTTGGAAAGGTTATTGATGAAAAAAAACTCAGTGAATTGGTAAATAAAGCACAATCTTGATGATTTCCTAGTATAGCTAATGATATTAAAACATTAGATCAAGATGAAAGATTTGTATTACTAAATTATCTTAATCTCATCACCACATACAATAAACAACCTGCACAGTTTGGTTCAGTTGCAACAAATTTAATCACTCAATCATTAGGAGGATGATCTCAAGTTATTGTATTCGAGGTTCCATAAGCCATAAAGTTTTGACAGACTCAGCAAAATGTTTAACATCATACATAATACATGAACCTAGAAAAACTCTTTGGATCAAAGACCAAATCTGATATACTCAAATACTTAGTGTTTAGAAGACAATGAGTAAGTATCAGAGCACTTGAGTCTGAACTCGGACGAACATTTCCTGGTATCAAAAAACAGATTGATTCATTGGAAGAGGCACATATATTAACCATCGACAAATCTCCAGACAAATGGTCTATCGCTATTACCAATGAATGTTTTGATCCTATGCGTAATCTCATTCTCAGTAGTCTCACCTATGATATTTACGAATTACTAAAAGGTAACCCTATGGTTGAACATATTTATCTTGGTAAAGTATTTCATAAACCCATCGATGTTGATCTGGTTATCTTATATCCTCACAATCAAAATAATGAGGTATGATTAGAAGAACTCAAAAAACACATTACCTCGCTACTCAAATCCTATATGATAGATCCAGCCTATCTCGTATTTATGGATAATGATGAGTTCACCAAAAGAACAAAAATGGCAGATAAATTCGCACTTCAAGTACTAAGGAGTAATCAATAATACTCTATTTTTAACCTCTAATCTATGACCAAAAAAGTACAGATAGACGACTCTCGGTATACAGTTCTACAAGATGAGTTTGATAAACCATATTTTTCTACATGAATTATTCCGTTTATCCATGAAGCGAAAAATCAAGGTAAAACGATCTATCCTTCTAATTTAAATATATTCAAGGCATTTGAACTCACCCATCGAGAGGATGTCCAAGTAGTAATACTCGGTCAAGATCCCTATCATGGTCCATGACAAGCTCATGGATTGTGTTTTTCGGTTCCTCCATGAATGACTCCTCCACCATCATTGGTCAATATCTTCAAAGAAATTCAATCAGAATATCCAGATCAATCCATCGATCTCACTAATGGCGATCTGACATCACGAGCAAAGCAAGGCGCGCTACTACTCAATGCCTTTCTTACAGTAGAAGCATGAAAACCACTTTCTCATAGTGTAATCTGACGAGAACAATTTACTGATACTATAATCCACACTCTATCGCAATCCAAAACATGATTAGTCTTTATGCTTTGGTGAACTTTTGCAAAATCAAAACAAACATTGATCGATAAACAGAAACATATCATATTAACCGCATCACATCCATCACCACTTTCTGCAAACAGATGATGATGGTTTGGTAACAATCATTTTAGACTGTGTAATGAATATTTAAGCAAACAATGAAAAAAGAACATACAATGGACGAGGATTTCATAAAACAAAAAATAAAAAAACCCTGATAGAAATCAGGGAATCTTTATTACATATAATATATAATAAAGTTAAGAAGAAGTGTCATTGTTGGTTAAAAAGATTGTTGTTTTAAATACAAGACAATTCTCTACAGCAACTTTGCATATTTCAAAAGATAGTGAGATACCCACTATGTGCTCTAACGGAAACCTAATGGGGTAAAGTATATCATATATACTTATTCTTTCTCCGTCATGTGATACAAAGAGTGTTTCTATTGATTTGTTTGTATCCATATTGATTACATCACCAATACGCATTGCTTTACGATCAAATAGGTCAAATGTTATAGGTAATTCATAAAATGAATGATCAAGGGATACTTTTCTCCATTCAAAAATAGTTCCAATACCTTGATCAAAAGAATCTACAAACGTTATGTTTGCAATATGTGTTTTAAGTAATGTGTCGAAACGACTGAACTCATCAAGACTGAGCTCATCAGGTTTTAATACAAGCTTCTTTAAGGCGATTAATTTATTAATAAAATCTTCTTTTTGGGATTGAAGATCTTTTTCTTTTTGATTTATTGAAATAAGTATTTCAAATAAATCAGATTCTTGATTTTTTTTCATAATTTTTTGTTTTTTTACTTTGTTTAATAATAATTTTAATGAACATATCATGGTTATGATACTACTTCCCAAAATCGGGATAATGTTTATATAATTAAGTATATATATATATGTCAAGAAATTTTTAAGACGTACCGTTTTTGATTGCAAATAGAGTAGAAATCGTTATTATAAAGATATGATAAGACTAGATCCTTTAGAAAAAAAAGCACTAAAATCGATTTTATATGATATCCAAGGAGATATGTATCTTTTTGGCAGTAGAACTAATCCAAAAAAACAAGGTTGAGATATTGATATTTTAATAATTACAAATAAGATTAATGAACAAACACTCTCATTTAGGATTAAACTTATGTCCAAGTTTCATCTTATTTCAGAACAAAAGATTGATATTATTGTTTTCCCGACTCATATGAATGAGTCTCAGCAGTATTTTTTTAATTCTTTATCAAAACACAAACTATGAAAAAGGGAACTCCAATAAACAATTTAGAAGAGCTTTTAAAAGAAAATAGTAAAAAACTATTACTTGCGTTTTGATACCTAGAAGAATCCTATCGTGATTGCTTATCGATTGATCCATCATATTCCAATAATAAAGAAGAACTAATATATTTAGAGGCGCTTACATCGAGATTTGAAAGATTCGTGGATATTATGCTCAGTAAATATATCAAATCAGTAGTGCTCTATGAATGATGACCAAGTGATGGCACAACGAAAGATATGCTTCTGTATTTGGAAAAAATGAAGCTCATTAGTAACGCATATCATTGGGTTGAGATGAAAAATCTTAGAAATATGATTGCTCATGATTATCTCTATCAAGAAAATAGGATGATGAAAGAAGCTGTAGAAACATATATAAAACAAGATATCATACCTTTTATTAAAAAAATAAAAAAATAAAAAAGTTATTTACATAATCTTTGTGTATTATTCTATCTAACCTACAAGTCTTATGTCTACACTTTGCGATATTCTTTTCCCTGGGGTACCTACTATTCAGAGCATAATTAATCGTTACCCTGAAAGAAAAACTCCTATGGTGACTCGTATAGCACCGAGTCCTACAGGTTTTTTGCATATATGATCAGTATATACCTGATTACTAAACCAAAAACTCGCTCATCAAGCAGGGGGAATTTTTTTTGTAAGAGTAGAAGATACCGATCAGGCAAGAAATAAAACTGATTATGAACTCCAACAGGGTTGAATTTATAGTATCATCAATGGATTAGAATTTTTTGATATACCTTGGAATGAGGGCATCAACAAAAATAATGATGGAACATTTTCAGACATATGATCATACTGACCATACACCCAATCACATAGGTTAGAACTATATAAATCATGTGTTGCTTACCTTTTGGAAACAAACAAAGCATATGTATGTTTTATGACACCAGAAGAACTAGAACAACTCAGAACGAATCAACAACTTAGCAAACAACCGACTGGAGTTTATGGCTCCTATGCGCTAAATCGCAATCTATCTGAATCAGAAGTAATATCATATATATCTCAATGAAAACCATGGGTTATTAGACGAAAAGCTCCTTGTGGACCATGAACCAAAACAATGTTTCATGATGGTATTAAATGAGAGATAGAAATGGAAGATAATTTTATTGATCAAGTTGTATTTAAGTCGGATGGTTTCCCCACATATGCATTAGCACATATTGTAGATGACTATCTTATGGGAACAACTCATGTTATCAGAGCAGATGAGCGACTACCAAGTGTCCCTTTTCATAGACAGCTATTTCAATGATTTTCAGATATTTTTACAAGATCATGACGATCATACAATCATTGCTCCCCAATTCAAAAACTTGACAATGGTAACAGACGCAAGCTCAGTAAAAGAAAAGATCCCGAAGCTGATGTGCAAGTTCTTATTGATAAATGATATCCTGCTGAAGGTATAAAAGTATATCTTATGTGCTTACTAAATAGTAACTTTGAAGAACGACGAAAAGAAAAAAATAAACCAATACATGATAATCAGAATATATCATATACCTCATACAATGATTTTACTATATCATTGGAAAAATGCAACATATCAGGTGCTATTTTTGATATTGATAAGCTCAATCATATATGTTCAGAATATCTATCTATTATTTCTATTCCAACACTACTTGAAGAATTTAAAAACTACAATAATAGGTATAATAAAATAACCCTTAATGAACTAGATGAGAAACTTATTATAAAAGCACTCTCATGTGATCGTAACAAAAAACTCCATACTACTTACCTTGATATAATGGACTATCTTGTTCCATTGATTCAGTGAACATGAATTATTGATCAAGAATTATTTCCAAATATTTTCTCTCAAACTATGAAGTCAGATATTATGACTGATTATGTGTCAATCATAGAGTCAATGTTTGATGTACATAATAACATAATTATATCCAAAGAGGAACGACGAGAAGAAACTAAAAAAATATGAATCAAACATGGCTTTGCTGGTAATAAAAAAGAATTTGAACAATGATGATTCATAGGTATGATCAGTGATATTGCTATGATGTTGAGAGTATTACTTTATGGAAAACAACAGACTCCTGATCTTTATAATATGATTACTATTCTTGGTAAACAAGAAACAATAAAAAGATTGCAACAATAAGTAGTAAAGAAACCTTAGGAAATAATACCAATTAAGTATCAAAAGAGAACTATGATTTTGGTAAATGGAAGAGGTCCCGAAGTCTCGGGATAGATATCCTCGGGAAGAGCTCGTCGAATGAAGATTTATCCGCTGAAAACTGGGCTTGCCCGCTGAAGACGGGTTATACAAGACCAAAGGATTTGATATTATAGGTAGTTTTTCATGAATTGAGAGTTTTTCCCCAGCTTCCTAAACTATAATGCAAAAATAATAATTATAAAAAACTCGTCATGACCGTCCAACAATTTCTTACCCATCATCATATCACTTTTCAAGAGTTCTCTCATCCTCCACTTTTTACTGTAGAGCAAGCAAAAGAACGAGAAGAAAAAATACCAGGTATGCATACCAAAAATATTTTTGTTAAAATTAAAAAATGACCATGTGTTATGATCACCATCAGAGCAGATAAAAAACTTGATACTAAGATGTTTAAACTACAAACCTGAATAAAAGATTTTTCCTTCGCTACGAGCAATGAACTTATGAATGAAATACACATTACTCCTGGCTCAGTAGGTATTTTTTGACTGATTAATAACCCTCAGATTATCCTTTATATCGATCAAGATATACGAGATGCGTCACAGGCATGATGGCATCCCAATATCAATACTTCTACGATCGTACTTACCAAACAATGATTGGTAGAATATCTCTGTGCTTGTAATATTACCCATAAAGTAATTATCTTATAAGTATCACCAACAAGCACATTAAAGACCAAAATTAATGCTTATTAATTGATACATTCATCGTCAAATCAATGAACATAGTAAGGTGACTCATATACTAGCATACCATGTTTTATTTTTGACATAAGTCATAGATAATGCAATTAAACCTAGTATGGATATAAGAATATGATTATAGTGCAACATTGGTAATCGCAACTGTTGAATACTATATAAACCGATAAGAGCTATTAATAAACCTCATGTACTTACTCATCACACATAATACAAAAAAGATGATATTCATGAACCCATACCATGAGAGCGACTACGCAGTATATTTATTAAAGACGTAAATTGATTTCATAATTTAGCTATCATATACTCATAAGAAGATCATCAACTAATTTTATTGAGACCTTGATGACGAGCAAGTCTTTGATTATTGAGCATTGTATGAAGCTCGTTAGTAAACTGTTGTAATGGTTTATTTGATTCATCCAAAGTAATCTTTTTGGCATACTCATTTTCAAGTATTTCCATCTTTGAGATTAACTGACTTGATAGTTTTTTTACTTCATCATACTTTCATTGCTCCTGAAGAGAACTCAGATCATGAATCCAACTTACAATAACATCCAATTCACGAGGATCAATATATCCAGTAAATCTATGAATAAAATCCTGACCATCATTGGTAAGTGAAGCGACTAAATCGGTAAGTTCATTATGAGGAGTTTTATCTATTTTTTCTGTCATGAGGGATTATTTGAAGATAAAATTTTTTTTAATTGGATATAATAAGGATTACCATTTTTGGAATATAATAGATCAGTTTTTTGTTCATTATCATTATTTATAGCTTTTTGATGTATTAATAATTGTTCCATATGAGCCATCAATCAATGTAAGGTTACTAATAAAATAGTATATAAATTCATATCATTCAGAGAAAATTCATGATCTGTGAATTTATTATATGAAAATGTGGACAACGTTGAAAAGGGATAGAATTTATCACCCGCATTTTTTTTAATAAGAATATCAATATGGTCATTTATCGTCGAAAATATATATGATATACTATCAAAATTATTCTCATTGAATTTATGAGCAATAAATTCTTTTATAGCAGTAAGAAATGCGTTATTTACAACATAGATTCATCACTTCTCAAATTGTTTATCTTGATAAAAAATAGTAATTACTTTTTCTAAACATCATAAAATATTTTTACCATCATCACCAAAATTCGTTACCTCTTTAATTTTTAAGAGTAATTGTTCTTTGTTTTGAGCAATATTTATATCTGATAAAATAATATTTTTCATAGGTACGTGAAGTAATAAAACATATGATGATTATATTTATGAAGCAATTTACTCTCATAATCCTATCAATCTCCAGCAGTTGCTATTACTCATGATTGATCAGACACAGAATCAGTCGGTTGCTCTATATCAGTATCAGTTTGATTATCTGAAATCTGATTATCTCACGATTCTTGTTCATCTGCTTTAGATTCGTCCAAGTCCAATCAAATTCTAGCTCATATTTCAGCTTCTACATATTTACGATCACGCCCATATTTAAGTGCTGAATATTGTTTCAAAACATCACGTACTTTTTCATTTTTGTAATCTTCAGACCAAATAGTATCCAAACTAAATACACGACTAGTGGCATTATCAATATTGAGTTTTGTATAGGTTTTAAAATTACTAATACCTATGATATCCTGACCAGTCAGCACAGGAGCATACTCTTTTTCTAAAAATTCAGCATCTGGAGCACCAATCTTGAATGATTGAATTGTACCAACGTTACCAAAAACAGCATCTTTCACTGATTTTTTTCATCATTGTGTTTCTCCAATATTGTTTGAAGCTCCTCAATCAAGTTGAGCAATATATTGGTGAGCCATAACCAAATTAAGATGATATTTACGTGCTTCTGAGAGAATATCAGCAAATGTATTGGTAACAAAATTTTGAAACTCATCAACATAAAGATAAAAATCTTTTCTTTGATCTTCATCAATATCAGCACGAGACATTGCTCCATTTGCAATCTGACTTACAACAATCATACCCAATAATTGAGTATTTAAATCACCTATCTTACCTTTTGAAAGATTCACCAAAAGGATTTTACCTTCATCCATAATTTTACGAAAATTGAATACTGACTTAGTTTGACCAATAATATTTCTAATAAGACTATTGGTAGTAAAAGAAACAAACTTAGCAGTCAAATAAGGGATAATTTCTTCTTTTTCTCTGTCACCAATAGAGGCATATGTTCTCTCCCAAAAGTTACGAACCATAGGATTTTTAATCTTACTTACCTTATATTCACGAAATGCCTCATCAGTAAAGAGTCTTGGTATGTCAATCAATGTAGCTCATTCTTCCATATCTTCAAGCAACGTCAGTGATCAAAATTTGAAATACTCTTGGAGTCTAGGACCAAATATCTCAGGACCAAACATCTTGAGAAACATCTCAGTAGCGTCGTTTACTACTCTATCTGCTTGAGAGTAATCAGTAATATTATATAAATTAAGCCCAATTGGTCTATCAGCATTACCTGCATCAAAATAAATCACATCTTTTGCACGAGAAGCAGGAATATAACTCAAGATTTCTTCAACTAAATCACCATGTGGGTCTATAACACAAAATCCATCACCATTCCAAGCATCCTGTCTTGCTAAAAATCAAAGCAAAACTGACTTACCTCATCATGATTTTCAGATGATATAATGATGTCTTGATCTATCTTTACGTTTAATATAAACGGGTGTAAAATTATTTCTATATACATTTACTCATACTAATGCTGCATCTTTAAATATCTTTAGTCAAACTCTTTTTTGTTTGGTTACCTTTTTAATAAATTTTCCTTGTTCGGTAGTTACTATCAATGACTGATCTATCGTTTTGTGTTTAATAGAATCAAATGGTATCAGATTATCAATAGTATCAACAGTCTCCCCGTATGCTCGAGAATCTTTTGGAAACAAAAGTGGAATCTTCCCATGTAGATATCATTCACTAATAGAACCACTTACCACATAACCTGTTGGTTCTTTTGGTTTATATAAATTATCAGGTCATGCTAACACTTTATAGTCCATCCATTTTATCGAAGGTGATCTATTGAATGCACCATCAGGAAAATGAAAGATTGAAGTCAGTTGATTTTCAGTAAATACGTTTGATTTAAAGAAAAACGAAACAGATGATATTCAATAAAGAAACTTCCAAATAGGTTTTAGAATTCGACCAAAGATATCAGCTTTCCATTCATTAAGATCCAATTCATTATTGAACTCATCTTTATAAATATTAAATATTCCAACCATATTACGAATATTTGATTTTGGTTTATCGTGTTCTGAACTACTCGAGACCAAATACAAATTACACTCAAAAGCATGCCTACCAGCCTCTTCACCCATAACATTGAGTGCATCTTCTTTTGCCTTGGTCATACGGACGAAATCTTTTCATCATTCTTGGTATTTATCATTATTACCAGGAACATCTTTTTTTTTACCGAATAATATAAAATCAAAGATACCAAATGGTAATCCAACAATCTTCTTGAATACACTATCAGGATTAATGTAATTTTTATCATTACGATATAGTCATTCTGCTCGTCTCTGAGCTCTCTTATTAAATTTTGATCCACATGGTCTAGCTTGTATCACAATATCAAATGTATCACTATCACCTAGTTCTCACATACTATCAATTACATTATTTATGGGATCATCCTCAATTTGTTTGAAGGTCTTGATTGGGAATACAATATCTTTCTTTGGTTCCAAGGGAACAATATCTCGATAAGCATGAGCAAAATAAGCTGGTTTAGTAATTGTCTCAATACTAGTATCTGGGTACTGAGCCGAGATAGCCGACTGAATAATTTCTTGGTATTCTGGGTAGGTCGCAACAATAAAGTATACCAATCATTGTTCGTAGTGTAAATTGACCATAAATTTTGCCTTGGCAAAAAAATAATTGGACAACGTATCAGCAACTCACAACTCACCAAGTTTATGTAATGATCTAAATACTTGACTCATACGACCAATTTTTTCTTTCATATCTTTACTAATCTCACGCTCTTTTTCTCTATCTCATTTACTATCGCCTCTAGGAGCAAGAACCTTGAGATAAACCATCCTATGGGCATTAAAAAAATCATACATCAACTGAAATATATACCTCATCATACGAAGTAACCCATATATGATAAGCAGACCAATGAGTACAAACATAACATCCCACGCATATCCAATCAGATTATCTTTGGTATATCGCACTGATGATTCAACTTGCTGAGGTTTTGATACAGTCGCTATAACTCATGTTGACTGTGTAGAATCTATTTTTTTGGAGCGTTGCGGTGATGACAATGAAGATCATCATAAACCAACCTGTTTTTTGATATACTCCCAAAATGATGATGTTCATGAGGTTTTTTGTAATAATCACACATCTTTGATATCAGCACTAGCATGGATTCAGGAATTATCTTCAAAGGTTTCATTCAAGTTGATACTATCAATAAACGCTTTAACATTAGATGATCCACCAAAAGCCTGTATACACTCCGATTTGGAGTCTCACCAGGCACTTGTGGTTAATTGAGACAATGGTATATATTGGCCACGAGATTGCACCAATACTGTCTGCTTTAGAAGCAATTTACATGATTCAAGTGAACTCATAAATGTCTTATTATCAAAATAATAGATGATATAACAAGGAAAAACATTATGTATCAAAACTATTGATCAATAATATTATAATCCCCACTATTCTTCTTTTCTTATGATAATCAAAACATCCAAAAAATGCAAATTTCTATATATCTTTAATTATTATTCATCATTGTTGGGTCTGTTGTAATACCGATGAGGTCCAAAATGGATATAGTAACGCCCAATCAAATACCGAATAAACACCTCACAAAAAAGCATTTTGCATACAAATCAGATTATCAAGCATACAAGCTAACGCATATCATGTTGGAAAACTAATGTAGGTGGCTCATCGACACGGTGTTCATTCAAGCGATCTTCGTCCTTGATAATCAAAAGAAATAGTTTTCTGATAGTGTCATGACTCGAATCATGCTGATATAATTGCCCCAAAATACAGTGTATCAATGTGATGATGGGTATACGCTTCAATCATTTGTTTCCTAGTAGCAGTAGGAAGAGCTTGTTTTATGATAAGTTCTTTGAATGTTTGTGATAAGCCATCAATCAATACATCAGACAAAAGACCAAAATCATAAAGCGTCTTGAGTTGTTGAACCTCACCTCATCATGTATACATCTTACATGAGACAATATGAGGATACTGATCATAAATACTCATCAACTCCTCCTGAAATAACGGATAATGATTCATAATAAAATCATTAACACCATACTCATCCTTGTACACTAGTCTTTGTTTCATATCATTTGCAAAAGGTCTACAAGAGATCTTCCTACCATTTTCAATTCGAACTGGATCGGTAGTAAGTTCTTGAATAGCGGTTTGTGGAGACCATGAGGGCAACGCATGATCAGTATAAAGTTGCTCTTGGAGTATAATAGAAACGTCTGAAAGCGTTTGATGAGGATGATCATAGATAAGCTGAGCCAAGACACATTCAGTCAATCAGGGAGAAACTCATGCATTGATCAGAGCAATCTTTCATATGTTTGCAAAGGAGTCATGATGGATACGCTGAGGAAAGGAAACACGACCCAACATATCGGAGGTAATCAGTGAAGCTAAATCAATATAGTGAGAACCGACTATCAATGCAACTTGCATCATTATATCGTTGTATTCAGGCAAACTAGACTGTACAATATAATCCAAACCACCAAACATTGTTTTAATAGTATCTTGATGGGTAAGATCCAACGTGGTCACATCACATTTCACGAGTGTAACATTATGAAGTATGTCATCACCATAATCCATACGAACTCTATCAGGATTACGAACATACACAGTCCACAAAACATCATAACGAGGTTTGATCATGGTAAAAGCTTGTTTAATCACAAAGCCCACCGCCCCAAAACCAACTAAACCAATATGAACCATAACACAAAGAAAGATTAAATAAAAACAATTATTATTCTCTCCCTTCACTCAACCACTTTTCTGCCTCTAGTGCTGCCATACATCATGTTCATGCAGATGTAATAGCTTGACGATATACCTTGTCAGCAACATCACCTGCGGCAAATACGCCAGACACCGATGTCTTGGTATTGGTTGCAACAATATATCCATGTTCATCTACCACAACCTGTCATTCCAAAAATCACGTATTAGGAGTATGTCCTATTGCAAAAAATAATCATCCCACATCCAACGTCTTGGTACTTTTTGTCTGATTATCGCTTATTTCCAATGATTTTAAAATCTCGCCATCACCATCAGCTTTGATACACTCAGTATTCCATAAGATAGTAATCTTTGGATTTGATAAAACCCTCTCTTGCATTGCTTTACTTGCACGAAGTTTGTCAGATCTGACCAGAAGATATACATGAGATCAAAATTTAGAAAGATGCATAGCTTCTTCCATAGCAACATCTCCACCACCTATCACAGCAAGCGGTTTATTACGAAAAAGCGGTAATGCCCCATCGCACACTGCACATCAGCTTATACCATTATTTCGATAGGTTTTCAATCATGGTATTTCCAGCTTTTTAGCAGTTGCTCATGTAGCTATGATAAGTGTTTGAGTTTTGTAGGCATGACCTTGAGCATATACTATCAATGCACGATCAGAATTATTTCTTGAAAGATCTACACGATCAACCGTTTGTGTGAGAATAGTAGTTCACGAACGAATACTTTGTTCTCTCATTTGATTCATAAGTTGAGTTCCATCAATACCGTGAGGGAAACCAGGAAAATTCTCAACTTCTGTCGTTGTAGTGAGTTGTCATCAAGCAGCAACATCACCAGCAAAAAAACCTTCAAACATTAATGGATTAAGATTTGCTCTAGCAGCATAAATAGCAGCAGTATGACCAGCAGGACCAGATCATATGATAATCAGAGAATACATCATACTATACAACTAAAATAAATAAAACAAAAACAACGAATATTACTCCCCAATCCGATCCCATAACGTATCAGGAGTAATAACTTTATAAGTTGCATGGGGATAAGTATCGGAAAATTGTTTTGGACAAGATCATTTTCATTTAATAGACCACTTTATTTCATATCATTCTATCATATGATTTTGCCATTCAATATAATCTATTTCACGTTGATTACGTGATCTCCAAAATCAACGTTGTGTAAAATAATGATTGTATGTAATCCATTTTAATCTCTCAATAATACAATAATTTTCTCGTAATGCTCATATGTCAGATCTAATATCAAGAGATGTATATGCAGATAAAAGTGAATTTCTTATTCATAAATCATAAAAATATATTTTTTTTCATTTAATAATTTCATTTCTAGGATTAGAACTATAACTAGGAAGGCGAAAAATAACAAAAGTTTTTTCCAACAAATCGATATATTTTTCAACACTCTGAGTATGTAATCATAATTTTTGTCATAATTCATAATATGAGACTTCTGAACCGATTTGTAATGCCAATAATTGTAATAAATCAATTAATTTTTGAGATTTTTGAAGACGATCAAATGAAAGAATATCTTTATAAAGATAACTTTGTGTCAAAGTATCCAATAAATCTCTTTGAGTATCTCCATGTTGGTCTATAATTCAAGGATACATTCACGTAATCATAAATTCTTTCAAACGCTCTTTTGCAACAATAAAACCATGTTTTGTAATAACTTCTCACAATGATAGAGGAAATAATGTATACACTACTACTCTTCAAGTTAATGATTCACTAATAGTATTAGCAAGGTCAAAACTACTTGATCAGGTAGCAATAATTTGACCTGACCATCAACTATCATATAAAACTTTTAAATGAAGACCTATATTTGATATTCTTTGAGCTTCATCAATAAATAAAATATCTTTTCATTGAACGATTCTTTCTATACGAGCACCATCTGCAAATGCTAAATCTGTATGATGATAAAGTTTATCCCCACTCATCATGATGACTTTTTCACCATATGGTCTTACAATTTCTTGGATAAGGGTAGTTTTCCCAACCTGTCTTGGCCCATATAGTATAATAATTTTACCTCCAAATAAAGAGTTCTTTATTTGTGATGCAATCATACGATTATAAAAATACATAGTTATTTTTATAATATAATATAAAAATATATATTTATATATATAATCAAATGAAGAAATAAATCAAGTTATTTGTTTTTATGTTTATTAGCTTTTTATATCTTTACTCTCCCTTTTGGTGTTCTATCAATATATCCAAGTTTGACCAATAATGGTTCGATCTCCTCTTCAACAGTTTGTTCATCCAATCAAAGTTTGACTGCGATTGTATTGAGTGACATAGGTTTGGTGGTATGGTCAAAGAGTTCTAAGTACGCTCTATGTAAGGAATTAAGTCATCATTCATGAGTATTATTCCATACAGCAAAAGACTCTATGATCGTTGGTGAAATAACAAGTTGAGTATGATGAGCATTGAGGTAGTCGTATAATCTCACGCATCCATTGTACAGTTCTCTTGGTATTGTTTCTAATAATCTTGCAAATATCACAACATCAAGCGGTTCGTATGATACTCATAGCTTGGTCAAATAATATCAGAGTATCTTTTGTTTTTCAGTATCAGTATAATCCGCAAAGTGAAACTTATAGACAAACCTTGATTTGAGTGGTTTACTAAGGTGATCTGATTTAGTTGTTGCTCCTATGAGTGTAAATGGCTGAAGCGGGATAGAAACATGTCCACCATCGGGCATAACCATATCAATACGATAATCCTCCATTGCTGTATAAAGCATTTCCTCCAGTTTGGGTGGTAAACGATGAATCTCATCAATAAATAACACATCACCATGAGACAAACTATTGAGCATAGAAATAACATCAGCAGGTTTTGATAAGGCATATGCTGTAACCACCTTACAATGAGTACCCATATCATAAGCTATAATCTGAGCCAGTGTTGTTTTACCATATCACGCAGGACCAAGTAATAACATATGACCCAAAACTCTCTCAGATTTTTTGCTTGAAGCAATAGCAGTTTGAACCACTCTGGTAATTTCGTGTTGTCAGACAAAATCGCGAAAACTCATTGGTCTATAATCAACCTTGGTGGATGTTGCGGCAGTGGTATCTATTTTTTTGACCTGCATAGAAAAAATATCATAGTATAATAAAGATAAAGATTCAAACAATACCTACTCTACCACATAGTGTGGTAGTACGTTGATACTATCTTTTTCTAGTCCCCAATCAATGAAATATTTGATCATAAAGGAACTAGGAACCAAATGAGTATCAACAATTATTTGTAGCATTCATTTTATCATACTAAGTGATAGGTATTTGAGTGTCGCCATATAGTATCATATGAGTCTGCCTATCAATGATTTGTATTGTAAGTAACTATAAGTCATATCTATCCAATGATCAAATGACCAAGGTAAAACCTGTTTCTCATCAGTCAATAAACTTGGATAAGGATGAACATATCATAAATCATGGTACATCATCAAAATCTTTGTATCAGGAAATACTAATTTATAACATCCAACCATCATAATAGGGAACCAACCCAAGAATCTACTCACACTATGAAGTCGAACTACCTGTGGTCTGTACACAAAACAACGAATCAAAATATAGACTCACCAAGGTAGATTGAAGGCTGTCAGTACAAGCAGAAAAGACTTCAAACGATTGATAATACCCGCTTTGCATGATAGACCAACAACCAAAACCTCTCGATCATTTTTTCTCAAGAGTTGAGCAGTATGATGAATATAGGACTCTATACCTCCGATATTCGTACGATAATCTGAAATCATCATCAAACGCATACCAACACTATACATAAATTAATGGAGAATGCAAAGAAAAACCTCCTATATAAAGGAGGTAAGTGTAGATATGAGCTAAAGAGTACTATAGTAGAATACAATATTATGGTAGAGTATGAAAAGACTCAGATCATCAACGAGAACTCAGCAGTAATCATATTTCCTCCTGATTTCAAGACGCTCCCTCTTTCAATGGTTGTGATAGTTCATTTGGTCTTTCAAATGCTTTATTGAAAATTTTATAATCAAATTGTGAACCACTTGGTATCAAATAAAATTGAGTCGATAGTGAAGGTCGTGATTGTGTTGTACTCAAAAGTTGATACTCTAAAGAGGTTAATTCAGTCAAATACATCTTCTCTGTTCCATCATTTCTATAACTCGAATAAACAATCTTTTCATCATGTTTTAATCCACTATTTTTTATAAGATCAAACGCTTGTTCTTTATGTATTAATTGTATTGCATGAGTTCGATGTTGTTTTAAGTCCGATAATTGTTGACCATCTCAATCACGATACCAATCCAATGATCCAGGTGTATGTAATTTTTGGGTATAAATATCCATTATAACAACTCTCTATAATATAAATAATAATCTAACTCAACTTTCTTCTCATAAAAGCAGGAGTATCTAAATCTTCTGCAGGTTGTTGAGGCTCTGCTACAGGAGTTGAATGAAAAGGATTGTTGTTTCCAGATGATAGTCCATTCATAAATCTACTATCCCTGTTTACCTGTTCATCCTTGATCAGTCTACCAACAAAATCTTCTCCTCATGTTTTAATTTTTCTTCATGATCGATCTCTTGCTGGTGTTTTGGCTACTGAATCAACCGCCTCTCATATAAATCAGGTTGCTATAATTGTAATTTTGATCTCATCGTCACCATAATCTTCGTCTATAGTCATTCACCAAATAATACGAGCATCAGGATCAGCGATCTCTTCAACAATACTTGCTGCTTCTCTGACCTCCATTGGAGTAACACTATTTCCACCTGTTACTGCAAAGATAATATTTTTGGCACCAGTAAGTCTATTTTCCATCAGATGATTATCAATCGCCTTGCGAGCTGCTTCAACTGCTCTATTCTCACCTTCACCATATCAGATTCATAACAAAGCATTACCACTATTACTCAAAATTACCTTTACATCAGCAAAGTCGATATTAATCAATCCTGGCTTGATAATGAGATCAGTAATACCCTGAACACCCAGTCTCAAAATCTTATCAATGGTAAGAAATGCTTGGTTGAATGTTGTCTTCTTATCTACAATGTTAAAGATTTTATCATTTGGTATAGCAATCAGTGTATCACATGATGCTTTCATTTTTTCAAATCACTCAGAAGCATTTTGGAATCTTGACTTGCCTTCAAATGAAAATGGTTTAGTGACCACACCAACAGTAAGGATACCCATCTCTCTAGCAATCTGAGCGATTACTGGAGCTCATCAAGTACCTGTACCACCACCCATTCAAGCAGTAATAAACACCATATCGGAACCAACTAATTGTTTCTTGATCTCTTCAGCTGACTCTTCTGCGGCCTTTCTACCTACTTCTGGATTTGCTCCTGCACCAAGTCATCTTGTGACGTTGATACCAATATGAAGTTTGGTATGAGCAGGATTATTTGCCAGAGCTTGTGCATCTGTATTGACAGCGACAAACTCTACTCATTCAAGTTTATCCACGACCATTCTCGTGATAGTGTTGCATCCAGCTCATCAAACGCCGAATACTTTGATTCTTGCCCCTGGGACAAAGTCTGGTGTAAATTCTGTGATTGCCATGTGTTACAAAGGTAGTATAAGATAAAAAAATATATAATGATAATCTGATTATTGTTTATTATTAGTTACTTATTCATCCAAGACGTTTGCTATTTCTTGCTTACGATCTCATGATGTCTTATCTCACGATGATGGCATAGCCTCCAAGATAAATCTTTGATTTTCTACACTCAGTATTCTAGCAAACATATTAATAGCATGTTTTTCTTCATACTGTTTAATCTCTTTAAACATCACAATAAAATCTGTAGTCAATCTCCATTGAGGATTTGCCAATCTCATCATACGTAGAGTAATATTACATTCTGCAAGAAATCTAACTATATTATCGTGAGATCATGATGTTTCTGACATATCTAGTAAATAATATGAATTTGACATATGGCGATGTAGTGCCTTAAGTCAGTCAGTAAACAAATTCTCATAGTGTTTTGTTTCGATATCCTGTACCATTTTTTTTTGTTTATCTGTAAGTTCTTGTACAATAGGTTTTTCTATAACAGACATATCCGTAACACAAAAAGTAAATAAAAAGGATAGAAATGATACTAACTATATGGTTGTGATTCAATAATATTCAATGTCTCAGCAAGTTGTGAGATTGCAGAAGTTCATCATCCATCTTCGACAGGATGTAAGATAAACGTCATATTTTCTCATGGATTATCTATCATGTTATATGATATTTGCGATGTTGCATACTCTATAATAGCATGTAGAGTATTTATTTCGGAAGGAGTGAATAATGTTTTGAGATCATGCTCTGGATGTTGTTTAAAATCATCAATAAGATGATTACATACCATAGCTCAACTATTAATAAGATTGTAGATTACATTGTAATATGACTGATCTATAGTGCTATAGGAAGCTGTAATTATATTCAAAATTTCTGTCATAATATCCATTGTAGCTCACAAAACTATTTCTCAATCTTTTATTTTTTGTTCTCTATCGGCTAGAGATGTAACGTTATCATTCATTGTGTATAATTGGTAGTTATATAAATAGCATCTCAAACTATATTACTCCTGGCAATCGATTCATCATAACGTATCACAAACTGATTGTTTCATAGATGATTGATAGTATTTCTGATTATATTCTTGTATATTCTTAGCCCATTGTCATCAATTAAACTCTCCTATACTACCATGATGAGCCACTCCAGTAAATTCGTTTCTCATATTGATTGTAGTTCACAAAAATAGCATCACAAGAATCATTTTAATGCCATCATCCATCGTTGTTAGTGAAATCTGACGATCATTGGAAGGTATTTGGTTATTATTGTTCATGATGTGATATAATAATAAAATGTACTGTTATTTGCATATGTATGTGGAATCACTCTGTATGGTAGATGATTCATTCAATGTTTTATATAAAGAATGAGCAGGGTTTATTAGATTAAAACGGGCATACACATCTTTCATAGTCAAAGCAAAGATCATTGCTGTTAATACATTAAGCGGTCATCTAAAATCGATAGACTTCCATAGTCTTCACGTAGATATCCATACTCATAGATCATGGTCATACATATGCTCTATATCATGTCATGCTTGAATATCCTGATTATATTTACTAATTTTATCTTCCAACGATTGATGATTATTCATGGATAAATATTATCGTACAAAGTAAATGATTTCTTAAAATACCTCTTTGAAGAACTTCCAAAGATCTTTTACCCACCCAAATCCAATGGTGAGTTTAAACTTATTGGCATGATCTGAATATTTTTCACTGTATAAATACAATCACATTGTATTGAGGAATTGAAGATGATTACCAAGCTCTCCTACATGAAGTTGATTGTTTTTGGCAAAATGAGTAGCTAACTTAAAAGTTTCCTTTGCTAATAGATCAACACCCTTCATTCTTGCTCAGCCTCCCATAAGCATTACACCTCATGGTAGTCTACCATCAATATTGTACTGTGTCAGTGTATCATTTATTTTCTCAAAAAGTTCTAAGTATCTTGCTGAGATAATTTCTTCGAGAAATTTAGTATCTAACTGATCGTTTGATTGTGCTTCTTGTCAGACATTACTCATAGTAAAGTCTACTTTGAGATGTTCTGCTTCTTTCATATCGATTTGCATACCAATACTAATATCCTTGGTAACATCCTCTCATCAAATAGGTAAAACACCATAAATAAGCGGAGCACCATTCTCATATACCACATAACTTGTTTGATTAGAACCAATATCGACAAGCAGAGTTCATAAATCTCTAGAATCATAATCTAATACCAATTCACTTGCTCCCAACATATTGGGTATAATATCAACAATATTGAGTTGCAAACTATTTGCTAATTCTATGATACTCTGATAAAAATACTTAGGAATATACAATACATCAACAACAAGTTCAATCTTTCTACCAACCATTCATAATGGGTCATTAGTTTTAATCTCATCATCAATAATCCATACAACAGGATTTATTTTTAGTGTTTCATAGTTCGGCTTATCAGCAATTTCAGCAACAACTTTCATGAGATGATTGACATCATCATGAGTAACTTTTTCTCCCATAACTCTCATGTTTTCTGAGAATCTAGTGACGACCATTTCAGGATGAGAAATACCTAAATAGATATCATCTATAAAATCTCCTCAGAGTTTATTGTTAAAATTTTTTATAACCTCAGCCATACTTTCTGTCAATGCGGTAGGATCCAATACCTTCCCCTTTCTTACTCCTTTAGTCTTGACAAGATCTTTAACCAAAATAGTTGTTTTAGTTTCCTCCAATCCAAAGACGACTCACTTGATATACCCATTTCATAAATCGAATACTGTTTTAATTTTTTGCATGAGACACGAAAAAAAGATGAATTCCTCCTACGATGATAACTTATAATTTGAGGTAGTTCGTCTTGTAAAGATTTAAACAATGATTGCAAGACAAACTCAAAAAAAGGTGCTAACTTATAGTTATCATTGGCTCAAAAAGCCATGTATGATAATCAGAATATCAAATATACCATCTGTCAATAGCTTTATAGCCAAAAAATCTATGGAACCTGGGGAAATAAGTAATACCAATTACGTATCAAAAGAGAACTATTGTTTTGGTAAATACCGATGATATAACTAGCGAACTATTGGGAATCAAGAATATGGGTAGTTCGCGTTTGTTATACAATCGGTATAACATAAAGCGAAGTGTTATGATTACGACATGGAAGACGTCCCGAACTCTCGGGATACATATCCTCGGGAAGCTCGTTGAATGTGGATTTTACAAGACAAAAGGATTGGATATTATAGGTAGTTTTTCATGAATTGAGAGTTTTTCCTCAGCTTCCCTATTATTGTTTCTCTTGTTTCGTGTTTCTACCCATATTTCTATTCATATTTCCTTGCATATAGATATGCTTTCAGTATACTGACTTAATACTATCATGCTCCTGTAGTTCAATGGATAGAATAGATCCGTCCTAAGGATGAGATGGTGGTTCGATTCCACCCGGGAGCAGTAGTAACGCCATTTTTATGGTGCACTACCTACTATACACCTCAAGTATGAACTATACTTGGAAGATAAACTCAAAAAAGGAATCTCAAAAAATAATAGTAATCTTTTTATTTATTATGTTACGATTTGTATCAATGATAAAAAAATATCTACTCTCTCTCATAGTGATGACTGTTCTTCTCATTAGTTGACGAGGAGATATAACAGTAGCTCAAACTACAACAAATTGTCCAACATGACAAGAATTCTGTCCAGAATCAAATAGTTGTGTGGGTTTGTGATTATGTGCCTCAAAAGAAAAAAATAAAACCAAAGATCCATCCTGTATTGATAAATGTAATGGTTCTGAATCATGTATCTGTAAATGTAATGGCGGTATCGTCCTCAATACCAATATTCCCTTTTTATGAAGGTGTATCTCCAAAACCTCTGACGGAAGTACACTCTTATGAATCTCTAGTGCTATCACTCAAATATTTATGACACTAATCATTACCTGAGGCTTTGCTATGGTCATACGATGAGGAGTCCAAATTGCTATGGGTCAAACCAAAGAAGGAAAACAAAAAATTATCAATGTTGTCATTGCATTTGCTGTTCTTGGGTCTCTATGAATAATATTGAGGCTTATCAATCCCAACTTCTTCAAATAATCCTCAATTCAATAGTAAATAAAAAGTATTCAGTTCATTACTTATCCTCATAGTTCATATGAAGTTCAAAGTTCACCTTCTCATTGCTTGTATTGTTCTGATTATCATGTATATTCCCCTTTTGGGTTATGCTGATTTTCAAGCATGGATGGAAAAACAATATCTTACCTTCCAATCAAATAAGATTCTCAAAGAACAAGTCAAAGCTGCCGATCAAGGTAAAGATCTTCATAAAACAAGTGTTGAGCTTGCTAGATTGCAGGTTATAAGCAGTATGCACCAATCTATTGAGTCTATCATCAGCACTATGAGATTTACTACCACATGATGTGCTGTATCATACGATGATATAGCAACCCTCTTGGTGAGAGATACTCAGTTCAAAAGATTATTATCATGGATAGAAGACATGAACAATGATTTTACCTATACGATTGATGATTCTGACTTTGTATGAGCATGTAATAGATATTTGGTGTGTAGGCAATGAGTCATAAGAAAATCCAAAGGCATTAGTGCAAGCGAACTTATAATGTGTACCCAAGATGTGAGTAGACAGTTTGAATGACTTGTCCAACAGGCAATCTCTCAAAGTATAACCACTACCCAAAGTTATGGTGATGAGATTTTCCACAATGGAACAACTCAAGATAGCTCATTTGATATACTGTATGATATTGAACAGATCAACAAGGTCTTGTATGCAAATCCCAAGAGAGTTCCCACCAACTATCTACGATGACCGCCAAATTATCTGAGTATCAATGATAATCAGACTATCTGATCAGATACCATGATATGATACAATAAACCATCATATCAATCATCCCATATCTCACCATCACTCTTGGTTCCTATCAAATTATATGCTTCCAATACCGTAAGTTTGCCTCATATTGATGATGCGATTAAGTCTATCCAAGCATCAAATAAAACCCCTGATGAAAGTTCTATCAGTTCTAGTTTACAATGTTTTGATCCCAAACCAATTATTAACTCACCATCAGGTCAAGAGTTCAAAAAAGCTCTAACTAAACTCAATAAAGAAGTTCTAACACTCAATGAAGAAAAACTTATTGATGAGGTACTTACTACAGTCAGTCAACCGCGATGATGAGATTTACCCAAATGAGAAAGTACATCTTGGGATCCAGAAATCATCCAATGACTCTTGGAATCACCCACACAAGATACATCAATACTTCAACAGAGAGGATGACCATGAACGTGAAACAATAATCCAAATCCTTCAAACACATCCACCTGAACCTGTCCTATAAATGATACCACTATCGGTGAACAATTTGATCTCACAAGTAAAAAACTCACTATCATGGGATGCCTCAAACAATGCTCCACCTGTCAGGAATGATTTTTTAAAAAAGCCTGTTATCAGTGATGTTTATGTAGTCAGTTTATCAATGATAAAGAGATAATCTGAGGCATAGCATGAACAACCTTCTGAGCAAAACTATGCTTGGTTCCTTCTACAACACCAGACATCATTACTCCATGAACACAAGCTCTCAGTATCCAAGAAATTATCCAACAAATCTCGGCTATCTTGGCAAAACTCAAGGAATCATGACAAGCTATCCCAAGTAACAAACCTTCAGAGTTTTTTGCCCCAACTACTAAAGTAGGTAAGCTCGCAAACTTGATCAATTTCAGAATCAATGTTACGATGTCCGACCAATATCGTAGATCAAATCCTACTATTACTGTCCAACAGGCAAAACAAGAGTTATTATGAGACACTCAGCCCACCATCTCAAAGATTCATGTTCAAGGGCTTTTGGAACAACAACGCCATTTTGAAGAGTTTTCCACAATCCATCGTGACTTCCGATCGAGGATGACCTCTGTTTTGAATGAACGATCAACTATTATGAAGAATTTTGAACAGACTCAGAAGTAGCCATATCTTCAAAAAGATATTGATTTTCATATTCTGATTGGCTATAATTTATTCGTAAATTTTATTTTTGTTCCAATTTTGATGTCAAAAAAAAGTATTTTTACCATTATAGTATGTTTACTTGCTATAATAGGATGAAGTTATTACATATATTCAAAATCCAATATACGATGAATAAGTAGCAATAACCATACTGCAATAATAAAACAAAATAAGCCAAATTGCAACAAGATTATTGGTCACTATAGTGGATATTTATTTATATCTGATGATGAAAGTGCTACCGATGGATTTCCTGCCGTTGCATTTGATCCTATAACATACAAAAAGTATACCATCAATAGATTTGATGCATGATATTTTATCGATTCATCGGTATTTAGTTGAGAGTATACTATAGGTACACAATGGCCTACAAGAGAACATATACGCTTGGTTTGAGATACAACAAGTCAAAAAGATTATTGTGAAGAGCACATTATGTTTAATACATGAGTATTTAAGGAAATAAATCGTCATACTTTAAGACAATTTTATGACATCATTGATATGCCAGACGGAGAAGAAAATAGTAGGTGTAAAACTCATACTTCTACTGGTAATGGAATCTATAGATTATCAACAAGAGATCCTCTATACGCAGGTACATATGGAATAATAGAGTCTTTTTTTCCAGTTGAATGAAAACCAAAACATCGATTTTATCTTATCAATTCGATTTCAAAGCAGGCTCAAGAAACAATAAATAAAGATATTTTTTGGTCATGAACAGTAAGAGTATATGATAGGTTAGTATCTTGTGGAGAAACTATGTTTGATTTTCCTTACTGCACTACCAAAGATATCAATAGGTGTATTGGTTTTATTGATTTACTTGAATGAGAATTTGGAGATAATCCAATTTATAGGAGATAAGAAATGAATCAAAGGATGTTACACACTTTTTTTATATATCACTAGGTACTCATAACGACTGATTGAATGTTTCCCAATCATCCATAGGTATATTTGCTAAAATTACAAACGGATCTACAATATCCTGATCTTTAGACCAATTGAGAAAATTATACCCTGCGGTAGCATATCTTAGGATATTTTTTTTATATATTTTAAGAAATTTATTTTTAAACACTGGGTTGGTGTATTGCTCAATTTTTTTTTCAGTTTTTTCCAATAACGTCAGATCTATTGGTGCAACAGGAAAATCAAGTTCTTTCAGTCTATTATATGTTTTTAATCTGCTTTGTTGAGAACAAGAGAGATTTTGTAAATATTCATCATAATAATCGTAAAAAGTCGTTGTTGTCATTCTTTTTGATATATAATAAGGATCATTCATTGACGCTAGCTGAGCCAAAAGTTCATTTTTTAGTTGAGAGTAAACATAAGAATCTAAGTCAGACACTCTGGTCTCTGGTAGGTGATAAAAGTTATAAGCGATATGTTGTAGCTCATGTTCTTCAATCATATCCATAAGAGAAGATATACCGTATGAAGTTCATGTTACAATAATCATGTCTTCTCAATAATAGTGTGCAAATCCTTTGAGATCAGGCTCTATAGCATTCAACATATCCTTTGGAACGATAATATGCAATACTCATCAGTTGATTATGTCCACATCCACATCATCTTTGTAACTCACTAACGTTGAGAAGTTTATATTTTTTATCGTATGTGTTAAAAGATTTCGAGGAGACTTTTTCTCTCCACTCATATACTTATTCCATAATATCATATTGGTTTGTACTGAAGCACAGTAGGCACGAATCTGATCATGTACTCTCTTGTGAAAAAATCGATGGAGCTCATGAGCCATAAAAGAAAGGTTTTGTTTGGAGAGATAGTTTGGTAAAATAGTCTTTACAAGATCACTATATACTTTTTTATGATCAAAAATAATCATTCATCATAATGTACTATCCGTCTGTAAAACAGTATCGATATGTGATGTAACTATTGTTGGAATATTCGAGACAATCTTGAGATATTCAATCTTTATTTTTTTGGAATCAATAATACTCAATCCATCAATAAGCTGTAATCAATAGTGGTGTTGAATAAATTGTTTTCTTGTAGTAAAATCTCTCTGAAAGGGATTTGTAGATGGTTTTTTTATCAATGTTTTTGATACAATAGTAGGCTTCATACACAATTCATATAATATAAAAGGAGGTAAACCATTATGAAATATTGAAGGGGTGGGGGAAAAATTATCTTGTCTAATAATGAAATAATATATAAAGTCAACATATGTCTATATTATATAAATATAGTCTATCTTAAAATACTGTTATCATCACTGATCTAAAAAATCTCATCAAAAAATCTTGATGTAGAATAGTATTGAAAATCTCTTATTGAAAACAGTCCTCAAAAAACTATATATCTCTACCATATAGATGCCGTCATAGCTCAGCAGGTAGAGCGCACCCATGGTAAGGGTGAGGTCACGGGTTCGATTCCCGTTGATGGCTCCAGATTATCATTTATTGTATGATATCATATATTGCATATATATTGATAGTATCCAATGTCAAAACTTACCTATCAACTCCAATGAACCTCATGATTCGCCAGAGCAGGCGAATTTTTGCTAAATGGAGTTCACGTCCAAACACCCTGTTTTATGCCAGTATGAACCAAAGGAACTATCAAAGGCATCCCTCTTGAACTCTTGGATCAGTGCACTCCCTCTTCATGGTGAACGCCTATCATCCTTGCCAATACCATGCACTTGTATTTGAGACCATGAGATCAAGTAGTAAAACAATTGTGAGGTTTACATAGATTTATGAATCGAAACAAATTGATACTGACTGACTCATGATGATTTCAAGTTTTCTCGTTAGGATTAAGTAAAACAAAAACCGGCAAACCACTTGCCAAAGTATATGATGATCATGTAGTTTTTACTTCTATTCATGATGGTTCCAAGCATGTTTTTACTCCTACAGGAACCGTCGATATCCAATGTAATCTATGATCAGATATTATGATGATGTTAGACGTATGTGCTCCTGTTCAGTCTATCTCAAAATCTCAAGTTCATGCTTTTATGAACCAAACTCATCGTCGAGCTCAAGCTCAGTATGAACATTTTACCAATAACGATATAACTTATAATCAGAACAAATGAGTTCTCTTCCCTATTGTCCAAGGCTGACTCTACCAAGACCTAAGAAAAGAATCTATCGAAATACTGAGCCAATATGCACGTGATGGAATAGGAATTGGCGGACTATCAGTATGAGAAACATTAGAAGAGATGGAGGAGGTACTCGCTTTTATGGCTCCACTTTTACCCAAAGATAAACCAAGATACCTCATGGGTGTATGAACCCCAGAGTCTATGTTGATCGGCATCAAGTATGGTATTGATATGTTTGATTGTGTTGCTCCCACCAGACTTGGTCGTCATGGTATCGCCTATCGTCTCGGAGGTAATATCAAACTCACCCACTCCAAGTACAAAGGTTCATGAGAACAGTGACTCGCCGACTGATGTCCTTGCCATGTTTGTAAAACTTACTCATACTGATACCTCAATCATCTTTTTACTGAATGAGAAATGTTGTGATGAATACTTCTTTCACTACATAATATCGCCTACCTTCACTACTTGTGTCGTTTGGAAAGACAAAAGATACTCTGAAGATAGAGGGAGAAAAAGATTATTTCAATACTATCTCATTGATCTCATTTGGAATAAACGTTAGACCATTTTGATCATTACTTATTATAGTACCAATAATAGTTGAATTATTTTTATTTAGAATAGGTACATACTGGTTATAATCACTCTGTTTGTCTAGTAATTCTTCTACAAATCTATTGAGCTTATACTCATCAAACTCATTACTTGTTTTATCGAATCCATTATTTTTTGCCATCAATATATTTTATAACAATGTAAATATGAATTCAATAGAAGGTAACTCTATTCTCCTTTCAAAGTAACCTTATCAATATAGATTTTTTGAAGTTCGGGGTCTTTATCAAAAATCTTTTGGATATAACTACCAGCAGTGGTTTTTACCATCGTTTCATAGTTGGACTTGAGTTGGGATTCTAAACTAGTTGCCTGAATCGTAGCATGGTCTATAATACTCTGGGCTTTATTGGTTGCTTGATCTAGTAATTCTTGAGAGTATTTAGTAGCAAGTTGTTGTGCTTCTCAGATTATCGTAGATTTTTGATCTTGAGCTGATTTAATAATTTCCTGAGCTGCTTGTTTTGCATTGGATACAATTACTCCATACTCTTTATCGGCGTTTTCCAACTTAGCCATGAGTTCTTTTCTTGATTGGAGTCATGCTATGATCTTACCGGCAAAAAAACGTTTAAAGATCCAAAAAAACACAACAAGATTGAGTGCCTGAACTCAAACATTTATCAAAATTGAACTTGTAGAAGGTCCGTGTTCCATCAAATAAATAAATGATCATATCAAATAAAGTAGTGACACAATTTGTTATGTCTAATATCCCATTACCCCAATAATTGGAACGCAATTACAAATCCATAAATTGCTACAGCTTCTGTAAATGCCAATGCCAAAATTGCAGGTACAAACATTTCTTTGGATGCTTCTGGATTGCGTGATAGTCCTTCCAACCATGATTTACCAATCATTCATAATCCAATACCAGATCCAATTGCTGCCATTCCAATAGCTATCGCTGCTAAGTGTCAAAATTCCATCAGATGATTGTAAATAATAAATAAAAGATATATAATATATATAGTAATTTTATATCAGAGTTTTTCAACAAATAATTATGTTACGTAATGCAATCAAATCATAATCGTGTTTTAATGTACTCCCTGATGGGCCATTCTCAAATATACCAATACAAGCATACTAAAAACAAAAGCTTGGATAAAACTCACTAAAAGCTCCATAGTAAATACCAAAAGTGGCATCACTGCTGGAACATGGAATATAGTAGTTGCAGCATAGATTACCATACCCATGAGAACCATACCAGCTAGAATATTTCCAAAGAGTCTAAGTGATAAACTTAAAATCTTAGCAATTTCTCCTAATAATTCAATCATTCCAATAAATAGTCCAATGAGAATATCAAGAGGTTTTAATATCATTGCAATAATACTTTTTCATTGAACAATACCCATTCCATGATAAGGAATATATTTTTCAATATAATGAAATCCATGCTGATAAAAGCCATAGATAATACTTGCAATTACACAAACTCAAGCGAGCATGAGATTGAAGTAAAGATCAGTAGATACCGGCCTAAAATAATGATGAAGTGATGGAATAACAAGGACAAAAAAATCACCAAATAATCAGATGAGATTAATTCGTAAAATATAAAAAAAAATAAACATAATATTACTAACAATACTATAACTTAATCAACCACTAACTCCTTGAAAAAAGTTAGTCATTGATTCAATAAAATCTTCTATAGCATGAATCAATAATAAATGAGGATAAGTATTCTTTAATACACGATAAAGTATTACAAAAAGCACAAAAAAGATCGTACTAAATAATGACGTAATCAATGTTTGAGATCGTTGAGATCAAGCAATCTCTAAATAGTGAGGAAGAAAACTAATAGGTTCCATAGTTCGCTGTATATAATTATTTCATTAGTCGATTCAAGATATAATACAAGGTATAGAAAGCTAGAGAAAACTCTCAATTCATGAAAAACTACCTATCATATCAAATCCTTTGGTCTTGTAAAATCCACATTCGACGAGCTTCCCGAGGATATGTATCCAGAGAGTTCGGGACCTCTTCCATGTCGTAATCACAACACTTCGTTTTATGTTATACCGATTGTATAACAAACGCGAACTACCCATATTCTTGATTCCCAATAGTTCGCTAGTTATATCATCGGTATCTACCAAAATAATAGTTCTCTTTTGATACGTAATTGGTATTACTTATTTCCCAAGGTTCCATAATAGATATTTTTTTCTACTGGCAATTAAATATATATCTCAATGTGATCAATCAAGTTGTAAATAAGTATTAAATGATTATATGAGAGATAATAACTGTTAGAATAGTATTTATATTTTATATTATCTATCTCATGAAAACATCTCTTATTATTGTTGTAGCTCTCCTTTCTAGTTTAGTATTAGTATGATGCAATAAATCACCATCAGGTGATGTAGCATCTTTATGAAAATGTCTTACTGATAAATGAGCAATCTTTTATGGAACTACTCGATGTAGTCATTGTAATAATCAAAAATCCATGTTGGGTTCAGGTATGACAAATGTTACTTTTGTAGATTGTGACCAAAACAAAGATCAATGTGCTCAAGCTGGTATCCAAGGCTACCCAACACGAATATTCAAGGATGGTTCTAAATTAGAAGGAGCTCAACCACTTGAAACACTTGCATCCAAAGCATGATGTGTGTATACACCTGGTACTGGAGCATAAGACTCTAACTTAGTCATTGATTTATTTCTTATATCTAACTCATGAACTTAAATCAAAAACACCTCATTAGTCTTCTTTCTTATTTGTGAGTAGGATTCATTGGATGAAGTATTAGTCATGGATTTTTCTCATGAACCAGAAGTGTCATCATGGCTATTATTGGTTTTGCACTTTTTCTATTGGGTGAACTACTTAACAAGGATGACTCCAAAAGCCGAACTCATGTTATTATATTTTGATTACTTTATTCATTGAGTATTGGTATGATTTCAGGATGATTTCAACATTTTTTGGATAGTCCAAGTAGATCATTATGGATAGTCCCTATAGGATTTTTGATATCACGATTGGTCTTTGGTGCAAAAAATCAGCGACAAAACTTCAATTGGAAATCAGTCATATTAGGCATTATCACTACCGTCTGATTATATGGTATTCTTTGGTCGGCTATTAGATATCTTCCATCTTCAGTGTATTCATCACTTGCTCATATTCACAATGATGAGTTATGACATGATAATCAGACCACCACATGAACACAACATACGATGGATCATAATGATCATAACAATCATACAATGGATTCTATGCGTATGATGAGCTGAGCTGATACTCAAACCAAATTTATGCTCCCATTGAATGGAACAACTACATGGACGGTATGAACCACTGGTTCTTTGGTTATCAGACCTGAAGCATTGGTTGGCGGTGATGCGGTTCAGATTATCGAAGATCTTCAAATCGTACATGAAAAGTATATCCATCTGATCTTGGTCAGAAATGATGGTTGAGATTTTCTCCATCTTCACCCCGATCCAATAGAAATGGGTAATCGATCTACCCAGGTTTTATTTCCCAGTGCTGGTACACGAACTATCTATGCCGATCTTGTCAGTAAAGAATTTGGTCCTCAGGTTCTCACATGAACATTGACCGTTGATGGCACCAAGACTCCTTATACTCCAACTCCAGTACAAGGTACATGAGTTGTTATTACCAAATGAGGCAAGGACTACACGATCTCTTGGAGTAATCCATCAAGCATCAATGCTACCTATTTTGATGTGATAAGTAATCAATGAGAGCTCCAACCATATCTAGGAGCATTATGACACATGGTTGCTATCAATCTTGATACGATGGACTATTCACACGTTCATCCTATTATTGCTCCTGAAACGAATCATGATCATTCATGACATACATCATGACACGATAATCAGAAAACATCATTTATGGCACACTTTACCAAACCTTGAATATATGCACTTTTCATCCAAGTACAGGTAGATAATGAAATAGTAACCCTACCAGTGACGATAGAGGTGAAATAAAAACATCATTTGCAATATCTACGTATTTTATTATAATAATTTCTGATTTACGTACATAAATAAACAAATGATATTGAGAAATAAGTACATAAATAAAATAAAACATCATCTAGATATTTTCTCTGGAGTGTTTTTGGTATGACATAGACAAGTAGGTAAGACAAGTATTATGCAATCTTTGATAGAGTATAATATCATACCAAAGTCTCATAGTGTATATATCAATATGGATGAAATTTCAATATGATGAAATATGATCTTTGAAAATACAGATCAATTTATTTCATACATTGAAACATACTATAAATTTGATTGGAATAAGATTACCTATCTTCTTATTGATGAGTTCAAAAATATCAAGAATTTCAATATTCTACTCAAATCACTCATCGATAAGTATAAAGACAAAAAATGGATCTGTACGAGTAGTTGAAACTATCAATGGAGTAATGAAATTGTAGAGTGATTAGCTGGCAGAGTTGGTCAAATACCAATTTATCCTCTAGACTGGTCAGAATATCTTGTATTTAAAAATAGTAAATCAGAAAATATTACAAATTATTCATGAATATACAAAGATCTTATACATGAGTATATGATCTATTGATGATATCCAGCAGTAGTATTAGCGACATCATTATCATCCAAAAAACTTATTCTGAAATCCATTATAGATAGCACATTCTCTTTTGATATCAAAAATTTCCTCAAAGATGAACAGGTTAGTGATATAAGAAAACTATTTGTATATCTTGCTGAAAATAGTGGTAGTCTCATTAGTTATGAATGAATCGGTAGTACATTATGAATCAAATCATATCATATCAAAAAGTATATTGATATTTTGATCAATACAAATATTATTTATAGTCTCAATCCTTATTGTACCAATCCAAAAAAAGAAATAAGTAATAAAAATAAAATCTACATTTCTGATTTTGGTATTATGAATTTCTTTATCAGTAGACGAACTCTATTGAATGAAAGTAAATTCATAGAGATGTTTGTAGCAAATACTATAATTACTAATCTCAACATAGATACTAAACTTTATTATCGACAAAATAGAAATGAAACAGAAATAGATTTTATACTCTATCAAAATAATAAAATCATTCCCATAGAGTGTAAATCAAATGATAAAGATATTATTCCCAAAGCTTTTCACTGATTTTATGATACGTATGCAGATAGGATTGATTATTATGTCAAAACTTCATTATCTTTACAAAAACAAAGAATACTCGAAGATCACATGATAGTAAAGATCGCGCCTTTCTATAAACTTCATACGATGCTATTCGGTAAAGATAAGGAACCTCTGAAATAAGTAACATAAAACGAAGTTTTATGATTACGACATGGAAGAGTTATCCTCAGGAAGCGCGTCGTATGCGGATAATACAAGATCAAACGGTTTAATATTATAGGTAGTTTTTCATGAATCAAGAGTTTTCCCCAGCTTCCATAACATATAAGCACAAACCTATCACCAAACTGACCTCCCTTACACCCCTGTCCCGGTTCCAATTAATGTGATACCAATTAAGTATCAAAAAAGAACTATCATTTTGGTAAATACCGATGATATAACTAGCGAACTATTGGGAAT